>DATENM010000035.1 GCA_035275065.1 Blastocatellia bacterium | reverse complement strand
GGGGCCGTATCATCTGCTGGACCAGTATCAGCGGGGAGCGATAGCCGAGTTGCTGGGGTTTGTGTGGATGCCGTTGATGCTGGGTGCGGGCGAAGGGTTGATGGAGAAGGGCGGCGAAGGCGGTTGTCGGGCGAGGTGGGGTGAGCGCTTGAAGTGGGTAGTTTTGCTGGGGGTGAGCTACGGGGGGTTCATCTGGAGCCATCCGCCGACGGCGTATCAGTACAGCCTGGGGTTTGGGGTGGCGATGATGGTGCTGGGGATGGTGCGGCGGGAGTGGCGCGGGCTGCTGCGGGTGGGAGTGGGATTGGGGCTGGGGGTGGCGCTGGCGGCGGCTTACATCCTTCCCGCCGCCCTGGAACAATCGCTCGTCAATAGCGACAACGTCACGAACGATTATCCTTACCACGACAGCTATGTGCTGGTGCGGCTGGGCGTCTATGCCGGCCACCCGGACTATTTTCTCGACCTCATTGACCGCCACTGGATACTGAATGCCATCTTGATTGCATTCGCTTTTGTGGCGCTGCTGCTGTTGAGACCGCGAGTGATGCGCCGATGGTCGCCGCTCAAAGCACGAGTGATGATGTGGCTGGCGCTCGGCGCTTTCGCTTTGTTTATGATGACCCGGCTGTCGTACCCGATTGGCAGATACATTCCGAAGATTGATATCGGCATTTTTACGTGGCGAATGCTCGGCATCGTCACGCTTGCCGTCGCCTTGCTCGCAGGGGCCTGCGTCGAAGTCGTCCGGCGACTGCGTCCGTCGTGGCGCGGGCATGAAGCCGGGCTGGCCTTTGCCTTCGCGCTTTGGGTCGTCATCGGCGGCACATGGTTCAGCTATGAAGAAGTCGTCAAGCCTTATTCAAACGGCCCGCCTTTCACTCCCGAACCCGAGCCGCACAACTATGCGCTGATGCCGCGTACAGGCTACGGCGACGTTTTTCACCTGCCGCTCGTCGAAGCGGCTGAACTGGAACGCGGCGCTGGCCGTGTCAGAGTTGAGCAATGGAAACCGCAGCATCGCGCGGTGCGAGTCGAATTAAATGGCAGCGACCGCCTCTTGTTGCGCACTTTCAATTATCCCGGCTGGACGGCGACGGTTGACGAGCAGCCCGCAACGATTGAAAGCAGCCAGGCGCTTCGCGTCCGCGCGGCGAACGGTGAGGAGCAGTTGATTCGCAAGCTCGAATCGCCGGGCTGGTCGCCGATGATTGACGGCCAGCCGGCGCAGGTGGTTGGAGAAGTGACGCTTGGCGACATCGCCGTGCCGCTTGAGCCGGGAGCCCACGAAGTCCGGCTCGATTATCGCCCGACGCCTGTGCGCCGCGCCGCCGACCTCACGACATTGGCCGCCTTCGTCTGCCTCGCGGTCGCTTCTGTAGCGGTGATTACTTTGCGGCGACGGGGCGCGAAAAGCAATGAAGGCTGATCTCGCATACCGAAGCGACCGGTTTTGGCTCTGCGTGATCGGCGGCGTGGCGCTGGCTTCGTCACTACCGTTCTTCTACGCGGCGCAGGGGCGGATGCCCGAAGCCGGCGACCTGATCATTCACTACCCGCGAATGCTCGCCTTTGACGAAACGCTGCGGTCGGGCGCGTGGCTGCCGCGCTGGCTCGGCAGCATGAACGGCGGTTACGGTGCGGCGACAACGATCTTCTATGCGCCGCTGCTCTATTACGCGCTGTCGGCGGCGCACGCCATCACCGGCGATTGGCCAAAGGCGCTGGAAGTCGTCGTCGCGCTCGCCGCGCTCGGCTCAGGGGTCGCGCTCTATGCCTGTGCGCGGACACTGGCGTCGCCCGCCGCCAGCGCCATCGCGGCGTTGTTTTATGTCCTAGCGCCCTATCACCTGTTAGACCTCTATCACCGCGGCGCGCTCGCAGAGTTGATTGCTTTTGTGTGGATGCCGCTGGTGATGCTGGCCTATGCAAAACTGACGAAGCGGCTCAGCGCCTCGGCAATAGCGGGCGGCGCGCTGGCGCTGGCGCTGCTCGTCCTCACGCACCCGCCGACGGCTTACCTGTTCACGCTCGCCTTTGTGGTATTTGTTATATTTTATGCGGCGCGGGCAAAACGCTGGCAGCCGCTTGCGGGCGGACTGGGCGTCGTTATTCTTGGCAGCGGGCTCGCGGCCTTCTACGCGCTGCCGGCACTGATCGAGAAGCCGCTGGTCAACCAGAGCGTCACCGATCTCTTCACCCATCACATGGGATTCATTAACGAGCTGCTGGCAGGCAACCGCTTTGAACGACTGGTCGGCGCGGTCGCGGTGGCAACGGCCCTGCTGATGACGGCCTTGAGCTGGCCGACGAGGCGGCGAGTGCCAGAGGCGGACGACGCGTTAATCGAGAATCATTTTGCCGCATGGAAAGTGGTCGGCGCGCTGTCACTCATTCCGCTGCTGCCGCTGGTCAGGCCATTAGTGGGCGCGCTGCCGGGAATGGCAGCAGTGGCCTTCGTCTGGCGCTGGCTAGCCCTGGCGATGCTGGCGACGGCGATGCTTGCCGGGATTGCAATGGATCACCTGTTCACTTCCGTTCGCGGTCGGCGGATTCGCGCGCTTGCATGGGTTGCGCTCTTGCTCCTGTTCGGCAACCTCGTTTTTGGTATCGTAGCGGCAGCCCGCGCTAGCAATCTTCGCACAGCCTTCGCCGCCCCGGCTGACCGTTTCGAGCAGGATTTTACGCCGTCCGGTACGCCGAGCGTCTATGAGCTGCCGCGTCAGAAGAGCTGTGAACTGATTAACGCTTCGCCCGGCGACGAAGCGCGCCTGCGCGAATGGCGGCCCGAGCGGCGCGTCATCGAAACCCTCTCGCCGACGGGCGGCGTGCTGCACGTCTACACCTTGATGTATCCCGGTTGGACGGCGAGCGTAAACGATTCGCCGACGCTGATCGATACCCATCCGATACTTAAAACCATGTTGATTGCCGTGCCGCCCGGAAGGCAGCAGGTGACCGTCGTATTCGAAAATACAAAAGACCGAACGCTCGCCGCCTTCATTAGCCTTTCCGCGCTCGTCATCGCGGCGGCGATGCTGCCAGCAAGCCGCTTACGCCATCACCTGAAGCGCCGCCGCATGGCGAGGCGGTGAGCCCGCCGGTTTGCGCTTGACAGGTTATGCGGTGTGACTGACAATGCGACAAGCCCAAGGTTGTCCTTCCCGGAAAGGAAATGTATGCAGCGAAATCTTCTTGACCTGGCATCGCTTGAGTCGCTCAGGGAGTCCGGCGATTATGACCGCATCGCCGCGCAATTGCCCGACGGCTGGCAGGCGCTGCCGGAGTTCGAGGACGACGCGTTGCGTCTGCGGCTGCTGGTCGCCGAAATCAGCGGGCGCAGCGGGCGCGTCGAAGAGATGGAGATGGCGCTCGCTCCGTACATCGAAGACCTTGACCGCGTGCCGCTGGGCCGGGCCGCGCGCGTCATGTTGACGATAGCGATTTACCGCTACCGCCGCCATGAGCCGAGCGAAACGCTCAAGCTGGCCAAGGCGGCGCGCACGGTTGCCAGCGCCCGCGATGACGAATTCGTGGTCGGCGAGGCTTTGCAGATCGAGGGCCAGGCGCTGTGGTCGCTGGAGCGCTGGGGCGAGGCGGTCGATTGCTTCAAAGAAGCCATCGCGGTTTACGCCGCACAGGCGCGCTCGTACCGCATGGGGCTGGCGTATCTTTGCCTCGGTGCGGTGCTGCATCGCATCGGCAGCGTCGAAGAAGCGCGCACACAGTTGGAGCGCGGCATTCGCATCCTGCTGAAAAGTCATGATGATTACAACCTGGCGGTGGCACGGGTCAACGTGGCGCTGGCGCTGAACGTGCTGGGCGAGCATGAAACGGCGCTCAAGTACCTGGAATACGCGCACGAGACCTTCGAGCAGATTCAGCACGACCAGTACATCTACCTGGTGATGAACAACATCGCCGCGACCTTCGTCTGCCTGAAAGATTTGGATAAGGCCGAAGCCGCCGCCAACCTGGCACTCGAAAAAGGCGCGTGGGCGCGCAGCACACAGATCGCCTCGACCTACGAGATCAAAGCCCGCGTCTATATGGCGCGGCGCGATTTCGACACCGTGGCGCGCATGCTGACGACTGCCTGGGAGATTGCCGAACAGGCCAACAGCCAATCGCAACGCGCGGAAATCCGCCGCACGATGGGGAGGCTGTATCTGGCGCTGGAGCGGGACGAGGAAGCCGCCACGGTGTTATGGGAGGGGCTCGACATCGCGCAGAAGTTGCAGGCGTCGCTGCTTGAGATCGAGATGAAAGCGCTGCTGGCGCAGGCGCTCTGCCTGACCGACCCGGTCGAAGCCTGCAACCTGCTCAGTGAAGTCGAGGCGGGGCTCGGCAAACGCCCGCTGCCCGATCTGCGGCGCGAGTGCCAAGCGGCGCGGCGGCGTATCAACGCGCTCGACCAGGAGCGCTTCTTCATTCTCTCCGACGCCCAGATTCCACTGCTCGCCGACGCCAAGATCGCGCTGCTCAAGTGGCTATGGGCGCGGGCGCTCTACAAAGCGCGCGGCAACGCCCGCGACGCCGCCTCGATTCTTGGCGTCACGCCGACCTATATCAGAAAGTTGACCAAGGTGATTCCGCGTGACCTGCTGCGGCCGGGCAAGAAACGCTCGAAAAAGAATTGAATCAGACAGAAGAAGGTTAACTGGCGACACCCGCCTCAAGGCTTCGCCAGGCCGCACAAAAGATGCGGGCGTTGGCTAGGCGCGACGGCGACCCGAGGCGTGACGGGGTGACCGTTTGCTCTTGCCAATCGATTCAACGACGCGAATGACCATCTCACGATCTTGCGGCTCCATCTGCACCAGCTCGTGCAAAATCTTCAACAGCTCAGGCGTGGAGGCGATCTCGCGCATCATCCCCAGCAGCCATAGCACATCGGGCTGGGAATAAGACGCCACCTCGTCGGCGAGCTGGCGCGGCTCATCCATCGACGCCTTAAATAATTCGTAGACGTCCACCTCCAGCCCACGCGCCAGTGCCTTGAGCTTCGCCAGGCTGACGTTCTTAATCCGGTTGTTGATAATGCCGCTAACGTAACCGTTGGTGATCTCGCCGCCCGCCCGGCGCTCGACATCGCGCAGCTTCAACTGCTTCTGCTTGATCACCCGACTGACGTACTCTGCCAGCTTCTCTTTGCCGAGTCTCCGCATCACTCACCTCCCACCGCTTAAAATATTGAGCCGTTGCTCAATATTTTATTGACATGGCTTGCCCTGTGGGCTAATATCGCTTCGGTTTAAGATATTAAAAAGTAAATGCTTTTTGAAACTCAAGTTACGTTGCGCTGTCCGTAGCCGCTTAAAATATTACGCGGCGGGGAATCGGCGCAGATGCTCTTTTATCATACTCTGCGGCGCCGCTCAATAGTGTAATTAGTGGCGAGCAGCAAAAGTTGTCAAATTAGCAATGATCGGCGAGGCGAACAGGTAGAGATGAGCGGCGAACCTTCATCATGTGCGTACTGTCGGGGCACGGGGGTTGTCCAGGGGCCGGGAGATTCTCCCTGCCTGGAAGTCGGCCAATACTGCATGGCCTGCGAGCGCGGACAGCAATTTGCCCGCAGGGTCGCCGACCTGATTTCGCGTACGCTGCGGCCCATCGGCACAGGCGTCGTCGGACGTTGAAATATTGAATTCTCCTTTAGCGGCTAGAGAGGAATGCCGGCAGAGGTCACTTACCCAGGGGCCTTGCCGAAGTTCCTCTCTTTTTTTTCGCCACTCAATCTCTAACGCCACCTGCTTTTATTCAACCCGCGTCGCCCAATTGTCGCTGGTCGCTCGTCGCAATGCTTCCTTAATTCCCCTATAAGCCGAAGCGAATTCTTCTTTCTGCGCGTCGGTCAATGGCGGCGTACCGGCGGCGACCGCATCAGACTGGAGAACCCCGTCAAGCTTCAGAGCATGTTTCAAGCAGGCGATCATCTTGCCCGCCGGCCTGTGGTCTTCGACGAAGCCGCAGGCGCGCTCGAATTCGCTGAACGCCGAGCCATAGGCGGCCATCAATCGCTCGTCGGCGGCGAAGCAAGCGCGCCAGGCGCGCTGCCACTCGCGCGGCAGGCAGTTAGCCGGGCCAGAGACCACGCCCACCGGCAGTTCGTTGTGCAGCAGGTAGCGGTTCCAGTACTCACGCACACGCCCGACAAAGCCTTCTTCCATCTTGAAGACCTGAAACATCAGCATGGCGTTGCCGATATAGATGCCGAACTCGCCTTTATCTTTGAAGTGGCCGGCGCCCTTCGTGTAGTTGCCGAGCACGCGCCGCGCCGCCGAGACTTTGACGCCGAAGATGAATGGCAGCCGGCTCAACCGCTTGACGTCGCGCGTGTGCAGGTGCGGGAGACGCGGATTAAAGGCGATGTCGGCGTTGTCATAAAGAAAGATCGGCAGCCAGCGGCCCGCGTTATCGAAGAGGTCGCTCACGTCGCGCTGAAAGAATGCGGTAATGTCGCTCACGTCGCCGATGGAGAGCGGCGCGATGACGGCAGCGTCGGCGCGCTGGTCGAGCGCGCATTCGAGATTGGCCAGGGTTTCGGCACGGCTCGTCGCCGTGACGCCGACCCAGGATTCGACAGGCCGCCCGCCGCAACGGTGAATCTCCGCATTGATGCGGGCGATTTCGTCGCCCTGAAGGCAAATGAGCTGCTGGCGCTGGCGATTCTTCAAGCGATTCCATTCGCCGGTCGTGCCGACGCCAAAGACGATGTCCGCGCCGTGCCCGCCTTGCGCGAGGTGGCGCAGCAGGCGGCGCTGCTCGTCTTCGATAATCTCTCCCGCCTCGTCAAGCACGGTGATGCTGGGGATGCTCAAGCCGCGACGCGGCGTGTACTGCCAGTACGGCGCGTTGGTCGAGCGCGGCAGGTCATGCGGGCTGGCAGGCTGCGGCTGGCTGATCGATTTCATGGCCTAGATGCGTTCCAGCTCGGCGACGGTGCGCTCGTTGGTGGTCTCGCCGGTGTTGAGCGTCGTCTTCGGTTCGAGCAGCATGACGTGGCATTCGTCGTCGGCGACGGGCAGATGCTCGACGCCGCGCGGGATGATGACGAACTCACCTTCTTCAAGGTGCAGGTCGCGGTCGCGCAGCCGCATCAGCAGCCGACCTTTGATGACCAGAAACATCTCGTCTTCGTCGGCGTGATGATGCCAGACGAACTCGCCTTTGAGCTTGACGAGCTTGACGTAAGCGTCGTTGATCTCGCCGACGATCTTCGGGCTCCAGGGATCATTAAAGCGCGCCAGCTTTTCCGCGAGATTGACTTTTTCGATGGGGGGTTGGTTGTTCATTGCAGTTGTGAGCGTAGAAACGCCGTCCGGTGTTGTCAAGCGTGCGCCTATGCCGCGCTATTGTGTGGATAGGTAGTCCATATCACTGCGGCGGTTCTTGTCGTGTTTCTTGACAAGCAATGGCGCGTTGGTTAGCCTAATTTGTTGCTTCGTGGATAGCACCGGAAGCCATGTAGCAGGCACAAGCAAATGTCATAAGGAGATTGATAAAGATGGCAATTAAAGTTGGTATTAACGGGTTCGGTCGCATCGGGCGCAACGTCTTCCGCGCCGCCTTGGGGAGTCGGGATTTCGACTTCGTCGCCGTGAACGACATTACCGACACCAGGACGCTGGCGCATCTTTTGAAGTACGACTCAGTGCTCGGCAATCTCGAAGCCGACATCACCGCCACAGACAACAGCATCCGCGTGGGTGGCGACGAGTTCCGCGTCTTCTCCGAGCGCGAGCCCGCGAAGATTGACTGGGCCTCGGTCGGCGCCGAGATCGTCATCGAATCCACAGGGCGCTTCATCAAGCGCGAAGACGCCGCGCAACACCTTGGCGGTACGGTCAAGAAGGTAATTATCTCGGCGCCCGCTAAGAATGAAGACATCACCATTGTGCTCGGCGTCAACCAGGATAAGTACGACCCGAAAGCGCACCACATCATCTCGAACGCCTCCTGCACAACGAACTGTCTGGCGCCGGTGGCCAAGGTGCTGCACGAAAACTTCACCATCAAGCGCGGCTTGATGACCACGGTGCACTCGTACACCAACGACCAGCAACTGCTCGACCTGCCGCATAAGGACCTGCGTCGCGCGCGCGCCGCGGCGCTTTCGATCATCCCGACTTCGACGGGCGCGGCGAAAGCCATCGGCCTGGTCATGCCCGAGCTGAAAGGCAAGCTCGACGGCATCTCGCTGCGCGTGCCGACGCCGAACGTTTCGGTCGTTGACCTGGTCGCCGAGGTCGAAAAGCCGGCGACCAAAGAGGCGATCAACGAGCTGATGAAGCGAGCCGCCGAAGGCTCGCTGCGCGGCATCCTGCAATACTCTGAAGAGCCGCTGGTTTCGGTGGACTTCCGCAAGAACTCGAACTCCAGCATCCTCGACGCGCCATACACCAATGTGCTTGAGGGCAATCTGGTGAAGCTGCTGTCGTGGTATGACAACGAGTGGGGCTATTCATGCCGCGTCGTTGACCTGCTCCGCTTCCTCGCGGAACAGGGGCTCTAAATCAAGCAGGCGGCGAGGAGTCAGAAGCAAGCAGCGGGCACGGCCTTCGACTCTTGCTTTTGACTCCTCGCTCCAGGCTCCTCATTAAATACTATGGCGAAACTTTCGATCACTGATCTCGATCTACGCGATAAGCGCGTCTTTATGCGCGTAGACTTCAACGTGCCGCTCGACGCGAATGGCAACGTCACCGATGATACGCGCATCCGCGCGGCGCTACCGAGCATCCGCTATGCGCTCGAACATGGCGCACGGCTAATACTCGCCTCGCATCTCGGCAGGCCGAAGGGACAGGTGAACCCGAAGTATTCGCTCGCGCCCGCCGCTCGGCGTTTGTCGGAACTGCTCGGCCAGACCGTCGTGCTTGCGCCCGATTCTGTGGGTGACGAAGTGCGCGGGATGGTTGAAGCGCTGACGCCGGGCAACGCCTTGATGCTTGAAAACGTGCGCTTTCATGCGGAAGAAGAGAAGAACGATCCGGCGTATGCCGCGGCGCTCGCGGCGCTCGCCGACCTCTATGTCAACGATGCGTTCGGCACCGCGCACCGCGCCCACGCTTCAACCGAAGGTATCACGCATCATGTCGAAAAGTCCGCCGCCGGCTTGCTGATGGAAAAAGAGTTGAAGTACCTCGGCAAAGCGCTTGAAAACCCCGAGCGTCCGTTCGTCGTGATCCTCGGCGGCGCGAAGGTCTCTGACAAGATCGCGGTGATCGAAAACCTGTTGAAGCAAGCCGACGCGCTGTTGATCGGCGGGGCGATGGCCTACACCTTCTTGAAAGCGCAGGGCGTCGAAACCGGGCGCTCGCTGGTCGAAGACGACAAGCTCGACATGGCGCGCGACCTGTTTGAGCGGGCGCAGGCGAGCGGCGTTGAATTCCTGTTGCCGGCTGACAACCTCGTTGTCGACAAAGCCGCATGGGACGCCGGCACGGCGACGCCGCGTACCTGCTCGGTCAAAGAGATTCAGCCGCAAGAGGCCGGGCTAGACATCGGCCCGCGGGCGGTAAAGGATTTTTCAGAGCGCGTCGCGGCGGCGCGAACCATCGTCTGGAATGGGCCGATGGGCATGTTCGAGCACCCGCCTTTTGATCAAGGCACGCGCGCCATCGCACAGGCGGTGGCCGCGGCAGACGCGACGACGATTGTCGGCGGCGGCGACTCTGTAGCCGCCATTACCGAAGCCGGAGTGGCTGATCGCGTCACTCATGTTTCGACCGGCGGCGGCGCTTCGCTCGAATTCCTCGCCGGCGATAGCTTGCCGGGAGTCGCGGCGCTCACGGATAAATGATCTCGGAGTTAAGGATGAAAATCAGTTTTATTGTTCTTGTCGTCGCGGCGGCGGTGACCTTTGCGGCGTGTGGCCCGCACGGCCCTGCCTACAAAGACATCAATACGAATCAGCCTGCGCCGCCTGCCAGCGCGGGCGCTGAAGGAACGCCGAGGGCGCTACCGCCTACAAATACGAACGCGGCCCCGGCGACCGGCGCTCAGGCGACGGCCTCGGCTCCACCGCAGACCATCAAGATGCCGGCCTTTATGGATATGACCAGGGGCTATCCGAAAGACCTGCCGAATTATCCGCAGTCATCGGTCCTCAACGTTCAGTACGGCCCGCGAGAAAATCTTGATACCTTCTCGGTCGCTCTGCAAACGCACGACGCGATGGACAAGATCACCGCCTTTTACGACAAGTCGATCAAAGGCAGTGGCTGGACGGTTGCCAGCCGCACGGTGGACCCGGAGTATTCCGAGTGGGTGCTGAAGAAAAGCAATGACAACGAGGCCAAAGTGACGGTTCGCAAAGATAAGCAATCGCCCCGTTTCATCATCGTCGCCGCGCGCACCAGCCCGCAAACGGCGACGGCAGCGCCGAAGCCGTAATCCCGATCCTCAGGCTCGACCATGAGAAGACCACTGATTGCCGGAAACTGGAAAATGTACAAGACGATTCCCGAAGCCCTCGGCTTCGTGCAATCGTTTAAGCCGTTGGTCGTCGCCGCAACGCATTGCGACATCGTGCTGGCGCCGCCCTTTACCGCGATTCGCGCGCTTGCCGACCGCCTCGAAGGCTCGAACGTTGAGATCGCCGCGCAGGACATGGCCGCCGAGTCGGGGGAAGGGGCATTCACGGGCGAAGTCTCGGCCGCCATGCTCGCCGACGCGGGGGCGCGCTATAGCCTCATCGGCCATTCGGAGCGCCGGCAGTATTATGGCGAAACCGATGAATCGGTGAATCGCAAGATCATCGCCGCGCTCGCGAGCAAGCTGCTGCCGATTGTCTGCGTCGGCGAGCGGCTCGACGAGCGCGACGCCGGGCGCGCTGAACAGGCTGTCGCCGCGCAACTAGCCGGCGGATTGCGCAACTTGACAGTCACAGAGGCCTCTCGTATCATCATTGCTTACGAGCCTGTGTGGGCAATTGGCACAGGGCGCACGGCAACGCCGGAAACCGCGCAGCAGATGCACGCCTTCATCAGATCCCGAATCCGCGAGCCATTCGGCGACTCGATTGCCGCGGGGATGCGCATCCTCTACGGCGGTAGCGTCAAGCCGGATAATGCGGCGGCATTGATGAGCGAGGCGGATATTGACGGCGCGCTGGTTGGCGGCGCAAGCCTTGAAGCCGAGTCGTTCGCGCAGATTGTGAATTACAAAACGAGATAGGTGGAATCGGTTGTGTACTACATTTTGATGGCGCTTTATATTGTCGCTTGCTTCGTGCTGATTCTCTTCGTGCTTTTGCAGCCGGGCAAATCCGACGCTGCGGCGGTCTTCGGCGGCGGCGCGAACACGGCGGCTTTTGGGCCGCGCGGGACGGCGACGGTGCTCGCCAAGATCACCATTACGGCGGCGATTGTTTTCTTCTTAATCGCTTTCCTCTTCTCGATCCCCGGCATCTTCGAGAAGCGCTCAATCGGTGAAGGCGTCAATCAGTCGGAACAAGCGCCAGCGCCTGCGCCGCTGCCTGCGCCTGAGCAGCAACCGGCAACCGTGCCGCTGACGCCGGCCCCTGCACCGACAGCGGCGCCGAATGCCAATAGCGCAGCCGCCAAGCCTGAGACGATTACGCGGCCTACGGACGCCGCTAAGAATGGCAACGCCGCCAAGGCGAATGCCAACAAGAAGTAGACACGGCATGCGAGGGCGCGGGCCGCGCGCGTAAGATTGCAATTGTTATTTGAGCTGTAAGTGATACGGGGATGTGGTGGAACTGGTAGACACGTACGTTTGAGGGGCGTATGGGGCAACCCGTGAGAGTTCGAGTCTCTCCATCCCCATTGATAAGTTCAACACGGTTCAATCATCAGCCGCGCTGTGCGACGAGTCGCCGGCGCGGCTTTTTGTTTGCGTTTCAGACGAGCAGGCGTTTCACGGCGCGAATGACGCTTTCTACCATGACCGGTTTGAGCAGCGCCCCATTGGCGCCGGCGTTGATCGCCTGAGTGATCTCGTCGCCGAAAGCGCTCAAGACGAGGATCGGCGTCTTCGCAAACGAGTGATCTTGCCTGAGCCGGGCGACCATCTCGATGCCATTCATCCCTGGCATGCGAATGTCTGTGAGAATCATGTCGGGATGCTTCCCCAGTGCCTGTGCCAGGCCTTCTTTGCCATCCGCGGCTTCGTAAACCGTATAACCTTCGAGCGCTAGCATCGTCTTGACCAGCTCGCGGGTGTCAAACGTATCTTCGACCACAAGGATTTTGTGTGGCACGTTATCTCCTCGGCCTTCAAGCGTCTTCCCTATGGTAAGCCACGCCTTGCCGGGGTCAAGAGTTTTCATTTTTCGGAGGGCGGTGGTTTGGGCGAGAAGGCGGCAGCCGGATCGCAAATCCAATCAGGTCGCAGGGGCTTTGCCGGACGGCAGGGGCCGGCGAGCATTTTGCGCCGGCCCCTCGGTAACTTGACGCTAATGGCTCAGGCGGGCTGTGACGGCTGAGGTGTCACGATAAGTAAACACCTTGTCAATCGCCGTGAATGGCTTGCCGTCCACCTCGACATAGGGATAGATGAAGTAATTGAGCGGCTCACCTTTCTGGCGCGGATCGAGAATCAGGTCGCGACCGATAGTGAACTCGACGCGGTTCTCGTCGTGCGCGCCGAAGAAATATTCACGCTTGGCGGGATTCTTTGCCGCTTCCGATGCGTCAATCGGCACCCAGCCGATGCCCCTGGCGTAAAACTCTGCCCAGCAATGATACCCACTGACCTGGCCGGCGCCGCGGTCTGCCGGCAGCGGAAAGCCGATGGCAAAGCGCGCCGGAATGCCGAGCGCCCGGCAATAGCCGATGAAAATAGCGTGAAAGTCCGTGCAGTTGCCGCGCCTTGCGTCGCAGGCATAATAAATGTCACCGCGCCCCCAGCCCTGGCCGCTCTTATCGTACTTCACGGTGGCGACAATGTGATTGTAAATGGCCCTGGCTTTCTCCAGATCGGTCCTGGCGCCCGCCGCGTTGACGACTTCAAGCGCCCACTGTTTGATCTTTCCATCAATCGGCACCAAGCGGTCGGGTTGCAGCCAGCGCGCCATGTTCGGATCGCGCGGCACTTCGAGGTTTGCGGCGTGAGCCGATTGCAGACGCTCCTGAATATGCTCCTTGCGCAATGCGTTGAAGCGCATGGTCAGCTTAAAGCTCGATTGCTGCGGGTTGTTCAGCCGAATGTGTAGAACCCGGTTGCCGTATCGCGCCTTGTCTATCTCGTAGGGATAGGGCGAATCAACCTGCAAATCGCTGATGGCCTGGAACGGATTATCATGTGGCACAGGTATCCAGAGATCGACCTGATGAGCGCCTATCGGAATCTCTTTGACTGTTGCCATGTATTCGAAGGCGAATTTTCGTTCACGCGGAACCGCCGCGTCGGCTAGCGGCAGCGATCCTGAAAACATGGCGGCGAGGGTAAGAAAGAGAAGGGAACGGAAACGGAAACAAGTAGGTCTTTTCATGTGGACGAGTGACTCGCTTTCTGGCCCAGGCAAGCAAGCCGCCTCGTCAGCGCAGGCGATAGTCTTTATGGCGAGCTGCTGCTGAGCCTGTCAAGGTGCTGGTCTGTTGCGATCCCAACCTGGGACCCGACTCGACCGGCTCAGTTGATGTGCATGCGGCGCTTCGACGCGAAGGTCGCCGCATATAAACAATGGATCGGTTTCATAGGTTTTAATTCTCCAACAGAGATGCGTCTCTGGCCGCTGCTGTAAAAAGCGTCAGCAGGCCACCACGCTCACGACACTTCCCAGCATAATCCGCAAGCGGGCGGTTGTTCAAGTGAACAATGAAAGCGAACAATGAAAGCACACAGGGGCTTTGGACGGAGAAACTTTGTCATCTGCCATGTCGTAACCTTCGACAGCACAAAAAATGGTTTCGGCGAATTGGGAGGATGTGATGTATTGCCCAAGATGCGGACAGCAGTTAGCGCGCGAGATCCGTTTCTGCTCGCGCTGCGGTTTGCCGATGAATGTCGTTGCCGAAATCGTCGCCAACGATGGCGCGCCGGCGGATCGGACTGCGCCGGACGCTATGGAAAGGCAAGCGTGTACGCGACCGGGAATGCGCCACGCCGCCAGACTCATCTTTTTGAGCCTGATCCTGCTGCCGCTCTGCCTGGGGATATCATTTCAGGCCGATTCACCGGTGCCACTGTTCGTGCCACTAACCGTCTTTTTGGTCGGCCTCTTCTGGCTGTTCTATGCCTATATTTTTGGCGAGTCCCCGTTCATAGCGAACCCGGCAGGCCGGCTCGGCCAACCCCGCTTTGCAACGCCGCGAGGGGAATCGCTTGCGCCGCCGAAGAGTACTGTTGAGGGGTTTATCGCCCGCGCCGTTGATACGGGGGAGATTCTTGAACCGCCCAGCGTGACCGATCACACCACGCGTCTCCTGGATTGAAGCGAGCCATACGCTTCAAGACCGCGACACGGAGACGCAGGGAAAAGGTTTCATCTCACCATCAATTGCCGCGATTCCCGTTCGCCGCGTCTCCGCATCGCCCTGTCTTTTGCCTCCGTGCAAAGCGCGTGAATCGCGCTTGCCGGCAATGGCTCTTCATGACTTCATGCCCTGCGGCGGCGCGGCTCGCTTCGCGGCTGTGTGATCTGATCGGCCTCTCTCGATGATTCGAGTCTTTGTTCGTAGAGGCCGAAAGCAAACATATACTCAAAGCTCCACTCGAAGGTCATCTCCATAACCCGCAGCGCCGTCCAGTACGCCCGGTTCAAGCCGCTTTCGCTCTGCCCCGCCGCCGCCATCGCTCGCAATATCTGCCGGTAGCGCTGATTACTGCTTTCTTTTTCAAGATCAGCAATCAACCGGATGACGGCCTGTTTGGTTTTTTGAGAAGGCTGCTGGCGAGCGGCTTCCAGCGCCTGGACGGCGGCTTGAAAGCGCGCCCCGTACGCAGGCAGATGTGCCAGCGGAACCGTGAAGATGAGCTGGCGTATCACGCTTTCGTGGACGGCGCCCATATTGGGATACTTCTCGTCGAATTCAGCCTGGAGGCGCGGTCTGGTCTTTTCAGCTTTTCCCCCCTTCGGAGTCGATTCGGCATTTTGGGCCACAACTTTATTCCTGGCCTGTGTATTCTTTGCTATACTCATGCCGCTCCTTTCGCACCCCAGCGTGTTTTAGGCACACCACTCCTATCACGCCAGTGCGCGTCGTTGAGCAAGGTGAGCCATCACCGCCAAGGGCGGCTCACGTCGCAGTTCTTGATCTTTGAACTTTGAAGAAGGGTCAGAGCAAAGCGGGCGGGCTGCGCGGAGAGATCGAATACGCAAGCTGGTCGAGGATCGTGCGGACACGGATGCCGGTGGCTATTGACTTCGTTTTCTTTCGTGTAAGCGCGCGAGTCGGCGAGCAAAGCCTTCTGAGTTTGAAGGCAATTGTGGAGCGTTTATGGGCCGGCTGCGGCTCGGCTTCAGCCTGAGGAGAAGGGGTGACTTCAGGCAGAGCCGCCACGGCGACGACCGAAGGCGTTGCTGCCGTCCGCTTGGCGGCAAGCTCGTCGCGGGTCTGCGCAAATTCGGGATAGACCGCAGCAAATGGCGAAGCGAGAGTAATCGCGCAGACATTTTGCGCTTCAGTAAGGCGGTTCACTTCGCCAAGTTCAACAGCATAGCTGTTGAGGAAGTCGTAATAACACGTGGGGTAATGCCTGGCGATGGCTCGTACTACGGGAAAGAGCCGCTCAAGATCAGCAAGCGCTTGTTGATGATCTCCATAGATGCTGCGAATCACAGCGACCATCCTCTGAGCAGTCGCAAAGGTCTGGAGGTCGCGATGACCGGCAACTCGGACGGCGGTCAGGAAAAATGGAGCCGCTGTTTCTGTCTCCCCACTGTCGAAATGCGTTGCCCCGATGCTGAGCAGTGCTCGGGCTTGAAAAGGGGATGGCGCTTCCCGCACAACCCTTTCGAGCAATTCGTGGGTGTTCTTAAAATCACCCTTTCTCTTAAAACAAAGAGCTTGATAATACTGAGCGACAGACTTCAGTTCATTTGATAATGGTAAAGCGAGCATCCATTGACTGGCCTGCTCAACCGTTTCCATTTGTCTTGCGAAGTAGGCATTACGCGCAATAGCCGCCAGTTGCCTACCTAATAACTCAAATCCTTCTTGTGCGTAAAGGCTGCGAGCTAAAACGGTATAAATCGAACGCTGAAGATAAGAAGACTGCAAAGATAGTTCTAACTTTCCGGCACTGTTACCAGAAAAGGAGGAAGTTATGTTAAAGAGGATACTTGCCTGCTCGTTCATCGTGGCCGTTCTTCCCTTGATCACCTCATCTGCTCACCACTCAACGAACCCAGTTCCATTCGCAACAGTAGCTCTCGCAGGACATGTAACTGGCGGCGGCGCATACTGCGAGTGCGGCTGCGGTGGGTGCAGCTGTGACCCCGGCGAAACACCCGATTGCAAGGGCCTTCAGCGCGCCACAGATTTGCCGACCGCTGATGCTGTAGAACCTGGAACTTCTCCGACCGGCAAGACCGGTCAATCGGGTCTTGACTTCGGCTCTAGCGCCTTGATGCTGGCCGTGGCGCTGTGGCTGTGGACTAGACTGCGCGCCTGAGCGAACCGGCGCGCGCCTGGTGCTTCTACTCGTAAAGGCCTGGTTGCCACAGCGACACTGGCAGCGCGGGGAAGGTGTGCGCGCGTGGCGGTTCGCATTGTATACCATTCGCATACCAATTTCACGCGGAATTTTATAAACTTCAACACACTCCCGTGTCTGAAATATTAAGCATCGCTCTAATATTTTAAGCCGCCGCAAACACCCTCCACTCCGGCCGCCGCGCTTGAGGGTTACTCCGATAGTTAGGATCGCCCTTCATCCTCATAAGCGCCGCGCAAGAAACCATAAGCCCAGAACACAGCGGCCAGCCAGTAAAGCGGCCAGATCAACAAAAAGGCGAACAGTAGCCTTTTATCATGAGCCGCGAACCATTGCACAGCTCTCACGGTTCTCGCGAACGGCAACAAGGGAATCAGCCAGCGACGGCGCAACAGAAAGCCGCCAGGCAACTCGCCGCGCCGCCGTGCTTCCGCAGACATGCGGCCCAGGCCGATCTGATAAAACAAGACCTGCCGCCAGCCTGTGCGGTTTAAATGCGTCACTTCGATGGCGGGATCAAAGAGCAATCGCTCGCCGGCGCGGTGCATCTTCCAGTTGAGCAGAATGTCTTCGGCCATCCACAGGTCGTCATCAAACCCACCATAACGCAGCAGGGCCTCGCGGCGATAAGTGAGATTGGCTGTCGGCATGCCCTTCTCAAGGCGCAGCGGCGTCGTTGGCATGAACTCTTTGAACTCGATCAGGTAGCCGATCAAGCCGCTCAGACTCCCCGGTGTGCCATTGCGCAACGCGCCGCCGACCGCCGCATAGCTGCCGCTCAGGTGCCGCCCGACGATCCGCTCAATCAGGTCAGGCGCGGCGATGCAGTCCGAATCGATCATCAGGCAGAGCGGCGCGTGTGTCGCCCTGATCCCGACATTGCGCGCCGCTCCGGCAAACAGCCGTTGTGGGCTGTGAATCAAGCGCACCGTCGGGTATTCGCGGGCAACGATCTCTGGAGTTGCATCCGTCGAGCTGTCAACGACGGTGATGTCGAACTCGACCGCCGTGCGTTGCGCCAGCAGCGCGTTGAGGCAGCGGCGAATCGTGCGCTCGGAGTTGTAGCAGGGAACGATGACCGACACCGATAGCTCTTGTTCACGATCCGTGGACATCGTCTGGTCTAGCCGAGCTCATCCGCGCCTTTGTCAGCGTGGGCGCTCACCGGGCGCTCGTCACGGGCGGCGCGGGCTGCGCCTTCAATGATCTCAGCGATCCGGCAAGCCGTGCCGGCCAGCCGCCGCTGCCTGAGGTTGGCCGCGAAAATCGGCCCATAATGATTGGTAAAGTAACTGACGATCTTTTCCGCCAGGTCATCGGAGTCGCCGGGGCGGAACGATAATCCGTCAGCGCCGTCTGTGAGACTGTCGCAGAGGCCGCCGGCGCGCGAAGCGATGATCGGCAGGTCGTTAGCGAGAGCGATCTGCGCCACGCCGCTCTGCGAGGCGCTGGTGTAGGGCAACACCAGCACGTCGGCCTGCGCGAAGTAGTCGGCGACTTCTTCATTCGTCACGTAGCGATTGATCACCGTTACCTTGCCCTCGATGTCGTGCTTGCGCAGCAGGCGCTGATAGGTCTCGACATCCTCGTAGAATTCGCCGACGACCAGCAGCTCGCAATCGATGCGCGCCAGCACCTTTGGCATGGCTCCCAATAGGACTTCGAGACCTTTGTAGCGCCGGACCTTGCCGAAGAAGAGCAGCCGTCGCCCATCGCGTTTGCCGTGGGTTGCCGATTCGAACTCCTGAAGCATCGGCAGCGGCGACAGGCTGATGGGGCGGTCGGGCGCAAGCTGCCGCAATCGTTCTTCGTCGCTGCGCGCATGAACGATGAATTCGTCAGCGGCGGCAAAGCCGTAGCGCGTCAGCCAACGATCCGCCGGGCTGCCTTCGTGCGGCAAGACGTTGTGACATTCGATGACGACGCGCAGGCCCTGGCGCCGCAGCCGCCGCGCCAGCGTGCCGAGCAGCGGCGCAAAAAACGGCTGCCACCATTGCAAGACCACCAGATCGGGGGCAAAGCGCTTGACGGCCCGCGCGGCCCGCGCCCAGCTCAAGGGGTTGAGCGGCGACAGAACCGCCTCGGCTCCGGCGTCGAGCTTCAAGTCGCTGGCGTCGCACTGGGTGGTGCCGGGAAAAAGTAGTGAAGGATACAATTTGCGAAACGAAACGACCTGCACCGTATGGCCGCGCCCGACCATCTCCCTTTGCAGCCAGTAGACGTGGTGGGCAATGCCGCCGCGCAGCGGGTAGGCCGGGCCGATGATCGAAAGCCTCATCCGCGGATTCCCCTGCGGGCCTCTCCGGCGCTTGCCGGCGGCGGTTCGATGTTCAACTCGTCGTTGCTCTCGCTGGTCTCAACAATTGAATAATCGCTCTCGCGCCGGTAGGAAAATGTGATCATCTCGGCGAGCAGTCCAAACAAGACCAGCTGCACGCCGACGATGACGAACAGGGTGCCGATGAACAACAGCGGGCGGTTGCTCAGCCACTGGTTGAAGAAGACCCGCAGCACGATCAGATAGCCATTAATGACTGCGCCAAGGCCGCCAAGCAGGACGCCGAGAAGGCCGAAAAAATGGAGCGGCTTGTTGGTGTAGCGCGTCATCAAGATGACCGTCAGCAGGCTGAAGAAACCGCCGAAGAAGCGCTCCATTCCATAGCGCGAGCGGCCATGCAGGCGCGGCCCATGATCGATCTGCACTTCGCCGAGGCGAAAGCCGCGGTAGCTCGCAAGCACAGGGATATAACGATGCTGCTCGCCATAGACGCTAATCTCGTCGAGTACGCCACGGCGATAGGCCTTGAACCCGCAATTGCTGTCATGCAGGCGGACGCCCGTGAGCATCGACGTGACGCGGTTATACACCCGCGACGCCAGGCGTTTGCCGAAGCGGTCTTGCCGCCGGTAGCGCCACCCTGAGACCAGGTCATAGCCTTCGTCGAGCTTCTCAAGCAGCAACGGCAACTGCTCGGGTTGCTCTTGCAAATCCGCGTCTATGGTGACGATGATTTCAAAACGCGCGGCGCGAAAGCCGGCGGCGAGCGCCGCCGATTTGCCAAAGTTGCGGCGAAAGCGGACGTAGCGAATAGACGGATCCGCGGCGTGCAACGCCTTGAGCTTTTCACTCGAACCGTCCGTGCTGCCGTCGTCAATGAAAAGAATTTCATAACGGCGGGCGACTCCCCTCAGCACCGCCGTCAGGCGACGATATAACTCGTCGAGGGCCGGTCGCTCGTTGAGCAGCGGGATGATGACCGTGATGTCTTTTGACTTTGAACTCATGCGACGAACCGAGGCTGGCGCACAGGTCGCGCCAACATTGCACACCAGCTAGGATACCGTTAAAATGAACCGGATTACAAACACGAACAGCAAACGCTCTCGACGCGAATAACCTGTTTGAAACAGTTGATGGAGTTCCCTTACCGCGCTTGAGCTATGGGCTCCTGCGCGGATTTCTACGTCATGAAAGCCACTGTTACCGTCGCCCGAAGCAACAAGCGAAAACCCGCGGCGACCACACGCGCCGATGAACAGGCCGCCGCGCGCCGCAAACGGCGACAACTCTATATTGCCGCCGGCGTGCTGGCAACTGTCGTCCTCGCCTGCTTCCTGAATAGCCTGGGGAACGGTTTTGTCTTCGACGACAAATCGCTCATCCTCGAAAACGCGCTGCTGCGCAGCCTGGCCAACCTGCCGCGTCTGTTGACGGCGTCCTACCGACCGCTGCGCGACATCACGCACGCCATTGACTTCGCGCTGTGGGGCGAGAACGCCGCCGGCTTTCATCTGATGAACATCGTCATTCATCTGGCGAACACGCTGCTGGTATTCGTGTTGTTGCGCCGGGTGGCGGGCAGCCTGCCGGTGGCTTTCATCGCGGCGCTGATCTTCGCCATCCATCCGATTCAAACAGACGCGGTGACCTACATCTCTGGCCGCCGCGACATTCTCTTCAGCCTATTTTATCTCCTCAGCTTCTATTGTTATTTGAACTATCGAGAGCGCGGCAAGTGGCGCGACTTCGGGCTATTTCTGGGCTGCTGGGCTTTGAGCCTGATGGCGAAAGAGATGGCGGCCAGTTTGCCCGCCTTCATCTTTGTCTGGAATTTCTGCGCTGCCTGGAGCGAGCAATCGGGCGCCTGGCTGCGGCGGTTGTGGGGGGCCGGGCGCGCGGCGTTTCGCCGCAACCGCTGGCTCTACCTGGCGCTCGCGGCAGCGGTGCTGGCCTATGGCTATTACATGACGTTTGTCAAAGGCGGCTCGGTGCTGGCGCGCGACGGCTTCAAGTACTGGGGCGGCAGTTTCTACACCAACCTGCTGCTGATCTTCCGCATCCAGGCATGGAATCTGAAGCAACTGATCTGGCCGACGCCAGTGGTCCAGTACAAAGGCGCATTCGACATCACAACGACGGCGCTCGATTGGCGTGTTATCGGGTCATTTCTTGTGGTCGCGGCGACGCTCGCCGGTGGATTCGTGGCGCTCAAACGCCACCGGCTGATGGCTTTTGCCATCTTCTCTTATTTCGTTCTGTTGCTGCCCGTCAGCCAGATCATTCCGCACCACGAGCTGCTGGCTGACCATTATCTCTACCTCTCCATGATGAGCTTCGGGCTGTTTGTCGGGCTGGTTGTCGAGCAAGTCGCCATGCGCGGCAGCCGCGCAAAGCAAGTGGCGTATGCCGCGATGGCGTTGGCGCTGGTGGCACTCGGGGTGACGACCGTGCTGCGCAATCGCGTCTGGAAAGACGACCTCACCCTCTGGCAGACCAATTACCGCGAGGTGCCGAATTCGATTCGCGCCGTTTCGAGCCTCGCCAAAGCCTACGCGCCAATCAACCCTGGCAGGTCCGAAGAACTCTACAAGCGCTGTCTGGAGATCGAGCCGGCTTACTGGCCAGCCTATTATTCGCTCGCCTTGATTGACCGCTCCCGCGACAAAGCGCGCGAGGCCGAGGCGTTAGTCCGCCGCGGCCTCACCCTGTCTGACGAAGAGATCAGGATGTCGGGCTTGTCGCAGGAGCCTTCGATGTACCGCTCACAGATGACCTGCGCGCTGGCGCTGACTCGTACGAATCAAGGCGACGCGGACGGCGCCGAGCAGTTATACCGTGAAGCCATCGGCATTAACCCGCTCAACCCGCAGCCCTATACCATGCTCGCCAATCTCTACCGCGAGCGCGACCCCGCAAAAGCCATCGCCGCGCTCCAACAACTGGTGGTCGCCTACCCGGGTCACCGCGAGCCGCTCGAACAGGTTGCCACGTTGCTTATCGAAGAGAAGCGTTACGACGAGGCGATCAGCGCCCTCCAGCAGCTCCTCGATCTCGTGCCGAACGATTACACGGCCAATCTGCTGTTGAGCCGCGCCTATCGCGGCAAGAAGGACTGCGGGCGCGCCCGCAACGCGCTGGAGACGGCGCGCGCCGTCGCCCTCAGCCCGAAAGAGCAGCGCGAGATTCAAGCGGCGACAGACGAGTTGAGCCAGGACTGCGGGCGCTAGAAATCATTATGTTGGCCTCGCCGGACGCCATTGACAGGGATGGACCTCGCCCTTAGACCTCCCCCTTCGCGGTGGCCGGACGGTGTTACTGGTGACACACAATCTCGGCATGGTGTCGCGACACTGCGAGCGCGCCGTCCTCCTTGAGCGTTGCCGCGTCGCCGCGATGGACTCATGCGCCGAGGTGGGCGATTATCATCTCGCATCTTGAATGCAACGCCCAGTATCGCCTAGCGCCATCGTCTCTTTCTAAGTTTCGCTCTCAGAACATTTGAGGTTTGGCCGCGATGCAAACGAGCGAAGCTTACGATTTTTCTGAGAAATTCTCCTTGACATTTAGCGCGAAAAGTCATATTTTTGCGCAGCCTTGTTCATCGTAAATGAGGGTTGGAATTGAACTGACGGTGGAGTAAAGACCAATCGACCGAAAACCTTCCGTACGAATCCTCCCTAAGCTGTGGAAGGCATTGGTTAGAATCTAACACTGCTGTTCGGTACTGAATGCCGCTTTCAGGTTACAAAAGACTGAAGTAAGAAAACAAAGCGATCTCCTTAGGATACGCTTCCCAGGTTTCCTCCGATTGCGCTCATTGAGGGTGCGTTCGTAGTCGCTGAGTTCATCACATTGACGGGCCTGGCCCGGATTTTGGCAATACAACCGAGGACTGTAGAGAACTGTAAGGAGGACGATTAATGAAAATCGGTAAGATTTCTACGATTTCCCAATCTGCTAAGAAAACCCGAACTATAACACTCCCAAGAATGCGCCGCGCCGGCAACTCACGCTATGGAAGGCTCCTTATCCCAGTTGTCCTCGTTTCCGCATTCTTGCTTATGAGTTTATTTGTCCTGAACGGACATCGGCTGGCGCGCGCCGGCAGGGTCAGCGCCAATACCGAAAGCATCGCCCTCTACGCGGGCGACTGTACGACCGGCAAGAGCGTATTCAACCTCGGCGATTCGGTCTGCGCCATCGTCTCGGGGGTGCAGGCCAACGAGCGGCGCTTCGCGTGGGCCTCTCCCGACGGCAGCATCTATCAGCTCGGGCCGACGATCACGACCGACCCGCAAAGCAGCACCATCACCATCCCCACGAGCGGCTTCTTCTCTCAGGTCGGAACCTGGACGGTCCGGACACTGGATTTCAGAGGCAGCGGCTTTGACGTCGCCAGCTTCGTCGTGCGCGACCCGAGCCGGGCGAGCGCCGATGTCGGCGTTAACATCTTCGGCACGGTCAACATCACTGCCGGCAACAACATCGTCTATCGCGTCGAAGTGACCAACAACGGACCGGACGCCGCCGACAACATCGTGGTCACCCAGGCGGTGCCGGCCAACACGTCGTGGGTCTCCGAGTCGCAGGATTCTGGCCCGGCGGCCACCTGCACGAACCCGTCGCCGGGTGCCACCACCGGCACCTCGACTTGCACCATCCCGACGCTGGCGGCAGGTAGCACCGCCGTCTTTACCTACACCTATCAGGTCAGCGGCGCCGCCGCCAATGGCTCGACCATTACATGCTCGGCCAGCGCCACGACCTCCACCAATGAGCTGCACCAGGCGGACAACTCGACGAGCCTGGACACGCTGGTGGCGAACAACGGGACGGCGGCCGATTGCACGATCAACTGCCCAGCGGATATTAGCCAGAACGCTGCCGCGGGCATGTGTAGCGCCGTCGTCACTTATACGACGCCGACGGCGTCGGGTGCCTGCGCCGACCCGGATACGGGTAACACCCCTCCGGTCGTCTGCACGCCACCTTCGAACTCCTCCTTCCCCATCGGCTCGACGACAGTGATCTGCGCCTCCGGCGGGACGAACTGCGCCTTTACCGTGACCGTCGTAGATACTTCGGCTCCGTCAACGCCGACGATCAATTGTCCGAGCAACCTCACGGTTGATGAAGAGTCCGAAGGCGCCGGCTTCGCGAAAGTCAATTACTCGACGCCGACGACGACCGGCAATTGTGTGACGGTCACTTGTGACCCGCCCGCCGGCGCGACCTTCCTGATCGGCACCACGACGGTTTCTTGCACGGGCACCGACTCTTCTCATAATACCGTTTCGTGCAGCTTCACCGTGACCGTCCGCGGCTCGAACAGCGCTGGCTGCACCGTGACCTGTCCCGGTGACGTTACCCAGACCGCCGCAGCCGGCGTGTGCAATGCCGTCGTCAACTACCCGGCCCCGGCGACCAGCGGGACGTGTGGCACAGTCACCTGTAGCCCGGCGTCCGGCACCGTCTTCGCGGCGGGCGTGACGGTGGTGACCTGCACCAGCAGCCAGGGCGGCAGTTGTGACTTCACGGTCACGGTGGTTCCGGCAGCACCGCCGACGATCACCACCTGCGCCACGGACAAGACGGTCACCGCCAGCGCCATTTGCGAGGCCACCATACCGAATCTGGTCAGTGAAGTGGTCGCCACCGGTTGCGGCGTCACCGTCTCGCAATCCCCGGCAGCCGGCAGTATCGTCGGGCCAGGAATCTACACGGTGACGATCACCGCGGAGAATGGCGCCGGCGAGACGCCCTGCACGGCGAAGGTGACCGTGGTCAACAGCATCACTTCGACCATCACTTGTACGTCCGATATCACCACCGCCAACGATCAGGATCAGTGCGGCGCCGTCGTCAACTACCCAGCGCCGACTGCCGACAACAGTTGTTCAACCCTGACGGTCGCTTGCTCGCCGGCTTCGGGGTCGTTCTTCCCCATCGGCGCGACTAACGTGTTGTGTACGGCGACCGACCTTTCGGGCGCCACCACGACCTGCACCTTTAGGGTAACCGTCAATGACACGCAACTGCCGACGATTGCCTGTCCGGCCAACATCACCCATGCGAATGACTCGGACAAGTGCGGGGCGGTGATTAACTACGCCTCCCCGGCAACTGCCGACAACTGTCCCGGCGTGACCACGAGTTGTTCGCCGGCGGCGGGGACGCAGTTCTCCGTCGGAACGACGACCGTGATCTGCACGGTGACCGACGCGGCAAACAACACGGCGACCTGTAGCTTCACGGTGACGGTCAGCGACAATCAGCCGCCGGCGATCACCTGCCCGTCGCCCATTGCGGTCGGCACGGACCCCAACGTCGCCACCGCGACCGTCACTTACACGCCGACGGTCAGCGACAACTGTTCGGGGGTGGGCGCGGCGGTTTGCTCGCCGGCTTCGGGCACGCACTTCCCGGTCGGGGCGACGGCCGTGTCTTGCACGGTGACCGACGCGGCAAACAACACGGCGACCTGTAGCTTCACGGTGACGGTCAGCGACAATCAGCCGCCGGCGATCACCTGCCCGCCCAGCCTGACCCGGCCCAACACGGCCAACCAGTGTGCGGCGGTCGTGACCTACGCGAACCCGACGGTGACCGACAATCAACCCGGTCCGACCTTCGTTTGCAGTCCGGCCTCCGGCGCGTCGTTCCCGGTCGGTGTCACCAACGTGACCTGCACCGCGACCGACGCCAGTAACAACCACTCCACTTGCAGCTTTAGCGTGACGGTCGCCGACACGCAAGCGCCGGTGATTACTTGCCCGGCGAACATCACGGCCTCCAACACGCTGGGCCAGTGTTCTGCCATCGTCAATACGGGGGCTGCGACCGCGACCGACAACTGCCCCGGCACGACGGTGGTCGGCGTTCGCAGTGACGGATTGGCGCTGAACGCGGCTTACCCGGTGGGCACCACGACCATCGTCTGGACGGCGAGAGACGCCGCGGGCAACCAGGTCTCCTGCACACAGACGGTTGTCGTCAATGACACGCAGGCGCCGACCATCAGCGGGGCCGCCGCCAATCCGTCGTCGCTGTGGCCGCCGAATCACAAGATGGTCGATGTGACGATCAGCTATGGCGTGGCGGATAATTGCACGCCCACCTCGTCGGTCACTTGCGACTTGACGGTGACCAGCAACGAGCCACCCAGCCCGCCCGGTGACGGTCACAACTCGGCGGAGTGGAAGGTCATCGATGCGCATCACGTGCAGTTACAGTCAGAACGGTCGGGCAACGGCAACGGGCGCGTCTATACGATCACCATCCGGTGCACGGATAGTCATGGCAACGTCGCGACGCAGACCGTGACGGTGACGGTGCCGCACGATCAAGGCCATTAATTGGCCGTTTCTGCTCAGGCAGTTGGACGACGCCATTGTCCGATGGCATTGACCAACTGCCCGGGCAGAGCGGCAAGGGAACTCGCTATGTTGACTAAGAGGATCATAATCAAGATGATCTCTGATTCAATCGCTTAGAATGTAAAGGAGAGAGACAATGACCAGAATGAAATCGCTATTCAACATGCTTGGCGTATTTGCCGTCTGTTTAATGTGCAGCACCTTCGCGCAAGCGCAGGCGACACGTACATGGGTGTCGGGCGTCGGCGATGATGTCAACCCGTGCAGCCGCACGGCGCCGTGCAAGACCTTTGCCGGGGCAATCTCGAAGACCGCGGCGGGCGGCGAGATTAACGTGCTTGATCCGGGTGGATTCGGCGCGGTGACGATCACCAAGTCGATGACCATTGACGGCGGCGGCTTTATTGCCGGGATTGTGACTACCACCAGTGGCATCATCGTCAACGCCGGTGTGAATGACAAGGTGACGCTACGGAACCTGAACATTAATGGGCTCAACACCGCGGGCAACCTCAGCGGCATCAGGTTTCTTGCCGGCAAGCAACTGAATGTCGAGAACTGCAAGATCTACGAGTTTGGTGGTAATGGCATTGATGTCGCCCTGGGCGGCAGCGCCAACGTCTTCGTCAAGGACACGAACATCATCAACTGTGCGGTCAGCGCCGTGAAACTGTCGACCACCACCGGCTTTCTGTCCGGCTCGATTGACAATGTTCGCATGGAAGCCTGTACGAATGGGGTGGACGTCGTCAACACCGCCGGCGGCAGCTGCTTCGCCATGGTCCGCAATTCTTCAATTGTCGGGAACAGCGGCAATGGTGTGATTTGCGAGGGCGGCGCGGCGGTCGCCGACCTGGAAAACGTGATGTTGGCCTTCAACGGGAACGGCGTCAATGCGGCGGCCAACCTGTCGATCATCCGCATTTCCAATACCAACATCTATAACAACACGAACGGAATTGTTATTGCCGCGGGCGGGACGGTCAAGACGTCGGTCAATAACCGAATCGATGGCAACGCGACGGACGGAGCGCCCAACGCCACCAAGGTCCAGCAGTAGCATCCCTGTCGCATATGCGATTTCATTTCCCTCCTGCCCGGGTGGTTGCCCGGGCAGGAGGGGAAAACATTGGCGCACAAGTTCCGCCATGAGGGCGAGAGCGTCCGGGCATTCCGCCTGGTAATTTAGCGCCGGTGTCAGCGATCCCGAATCCCTCCGGTCCTTTCGAGCCCGCCTCCGAAGGTGGCCTGATCGACATTGGCCCACAATTTCGAGTTAGGTAAAGCTTCGCCCCACCGGCGCTGCGGGTCTACGCCCCGATAGACGACCCGGCGTCTTCCCCTACGAACACCGCTGTTTCAAACCTGCCGACGCGCGGGGCGATGGCCGATATCATCCTCTGCGTTGCGCGGCGTGGCGCATCAATGGCGGCGCTGACCGCCGGGCGAAAACCGTTTGCCGGATATATAGGGGCGCTGGCAGAATGGTGTGATTCCGAGCCGACGAATCTTAGTGCAGTTGAGGACGGACCCACATGAGTGACAGTGAACAGTCGTCAGAGTCGCGGGCGCCGCGGGGCGCGCGCTTGACCGCGGGCGACCGTGAGGCCGCTTACAGTGAAGTCGAGCGGCGCGTGCGGCAACTGACCGATCAACTCGCGGAAAGCGAACGGGCGGCACAGGCCCGCGCCGCCGAGATGATTGAAAAGGAAAATGCCCTGAATCGCCAGCTCGCCGAGCAGCGGCGCGAGAACGAAGCCCTGACCACCGCGCTTGCAGAAAAAGATCAGACCGCTCGCTCGCTATCACAGCGCCTGGAGAGTATGAACGAACAGATGCAGGGGCAGGCGGCGCAGTTGCGCGACACCTCGGCAGAGCTTCAGCGCATCAAGGGCACGCTCGGCTGGCGACTGCTTAGCCTCTACGGGCCGATCAAGTACCGTTACCTGCTGCCCCTCTATCGCCGGCTCGGCTTCGGCGCGGCAGACGACACCACCGGGCTCTCGACCGCACGCGCTATCGCTGGGGGCAACACAGGGGCGCAACCCGTCGAGACGTCCACCGATGGGCTCGAAGAGAACGAATCGGAGCCTTCGGCGAACGGCGGAGCCAGGGGCGGCGCGGGGCTGCCGTCGGAGTTGACCGCCGGGCCGGCGGGCGCGGCGTCAGCTGCCGCCGAGGAGACCGCGGGACGGGCAGCGAAATCTGCCAGCTTCTCTCACAAAGGCGAATCGGGCCGGCCCGCCGATGAGTTGCCCGCGGAGGTATTGACCGGGGCCGCCGCCGAGGTCGCCGAACGCTTCGCTCAATTCAAGACGCCACACAACCGGCGCTATTTCGCCGCCCTCTGCAAGCACTTTCAGAGCATCACCCACGACCCGTGTCTGCCGCTGTACTTCGAGTTCGCCATCACCTGCAACAAGCGCGGACGGGTCGTTGCTGAGTTGTTGAGCCAGCGAGTCGATCTGCGTGGCAAGCAGTACCTCGACATCGGCTGCGCCTATGGGGGATTTCTCGTCGCCTTCGCCGAATGCGGTGCGGAACCCATCGGCGTCGAAATTAATTTGATGTTGCTGGAACTGGCTAAGAGCAACCTGCGCGATCACGGGTTGGACGTGCCGCTGCTGCTGAAAGACGCCACCCGTGCGGACCAGCTGGCGGGGTTGATGAATCAGTTCGACGTGGTCACCTGCAACGACGTTATCGAGCACGTTGACGATCCACAAGCGTTGCTCCACAACACCGCGATGCTGCTCGGCGACAACGGCGTCGCCTACTTCGAGATTCCCAACCGTTATGCGCCGCTCCACGTCCTGCGTGACGGCCATTATCAACTGTTCGGCATCACGCTGCTCGATTATGAAGAGGCACGCGCCTACTTCGCAGACCATGCGCCGGGGACAGACTACAGCGTACGCCACTACCTGGAACTTGAGCAGTATGCGGCGATGTTTGCACGCGCCGGGATGGAGATGGAAGTTCTCTATGAGCCGATATCTGCCCCCGATCTGGACACCGTGCTCGCCGACCTGCGGGCCCTGCGCGAGGGCGCCGCGGAAGGGCTTGCCGGTGTGCCGCCGCGCCTGCGCCCGCAAGTCGAAGAAGGCTTGAGGGATTATCTACTGGCCATAGATGCCTGGCCGCGCGCGACGGAGGACGAGAAACGCACCTTCCTGTTGCGTTATGGGGCTGGGTTCTGGCGCGTCGTCGGTCGGAAAACGGCGGCGCCGGCTGGACCTGGGCAGTGACCAGCAAGCACAGGGTCAAGGCTGATTCTCTGCTAATGCTTGCCGGTCGTGTTGGGGAAAACGATATCACCTGACTGTCCCCACTGGCTGAAGATGTATTGCGTATAGTTCGACGATGAAGTCGGGATGATCCAGATGCCTTGCGAGGCGCGCCAGATGCCGGGGTCGGCCTTGCCGTCGCCATCGGTCGTCACATAAATCTGGCGGCTGTAGGAGACCCCGTTCCAGCCGAGCGGCACCACGTATACCGTGTTCGCGTCTGCCGGATCAATCTCTATGCAGCTTATTCGGCCGCTATATCTCTAGCTGCTGCTGTGGGCCAGGCCCTTCAGCATAGGGGCGCACGACTTGCGGCTGCCGCTCAAACGCGGCAGGTTCATTCTGGCTACGAGCGCAGACTGCCGGCAGGACCATCATACTGATTGCGGCAATCACCGCGACGCCGCTCGCCCTGAGCCTGGCTCGGATAGACATACTCGGATCGTTCATCAACCTGCCCTCTTGCTTACTGAGATAGCGATTCGGATCAACCTGAAATGCTAAAACGCAGCGTCAAACTGCGCCTGGCAGCGCTAAGTAAGAATGATAGCATGGGGGGGTGAGAAGAAGAGATGACCGAATCTATTGTGTTTTTCAAGCAAAACGGCGAGGGAAACTCCGACCGGTTATTTTGCCGGGGTGGGCGTCGTCAACAACGATTGCATGCGGGAGAGCAGGGTGAAAAATGGGCCCTGTTCTCGTTTGCTGCGACGCTGCACGGTTCCCGCTTCAATAGTTAACTGGCCCATATCAGTGGTCAGGGTGATAAAGATTTGGCTCTGGTCGTCGAGCTTGGTGACATCCACAATCAACCCCGGCTCGCTCTCGCTGGCGAAGCGCGTCGTCTTGGGCTCTTGCTTGCCGACCTCCTCTTCGTTCCGGGCGAACTTCTGCGCCTCGGTCAGGACGTTGCGGAAGACTTCGACCTGGTTTTTTGAAAAGGCCCCCGACACCACTGCCTCGTCGCCATCCGACACCATCAAGTCGAAGGTTTTAAGGTTGCGGTCACTGCGCGACAGCCGACAGGTCGGCCCGCTTTGCTGTGGCGCGGCGACGGCCAGCCCATCCAAGAGCATTAACGTGAAGAGGAAAATCACAATCTTTCGTCGCTTCATATTGCCAACCTGAGGCATCCATTCTAGGCGATACATGGATAGTACGGCAAGGGCGTCGCGCCACGCGCTTGCCTGAAGCGACTGGCGCAGGTAGCATCCTTGCCGATGTCGATGCCGCGTCCGTCTTTCCGCGCCCGTTTAAGCGCGTTCATCTGGCGCTCGCTCGCTCGCTATGGCCGCTTCAAGTACCGGCGACTGCTGCCGCTTTACAGGTCGCTCGGACTCTGGTCGAAGCGCTCAAGGGTGACCGACGTTCTGAGCCCCGTGGCGAGCTTGCGGCGGGCGCAGCGCTTGACCGACTGGCTGTTGCGGTCGAGCGCGGCCCGGCTCAACCAGCAGGTCGAAACCATCGCCGCGCGCGCCGCTTTGAGTCACGGCACGATCATCTTTCTGCCCTCGGTCGGCTGGCATGTCGTCAACACCCAACGCGGCCATCACCTGGCGCGCGAGTTTGCCCGGCAGGGTTACACCGTGATCTTTGATTGCAGCAATAGTTATGATCCCGTCAACGGCGTGCAAGAGATTGCCCCGAACCTTTTCCTGTTTCGCGGCGACCCCGTTGCGCTCGCCGCTCTGCCGCCGGCAATCTTGTGGACGTTAGCCTACAATTTCGAGTATGGTAAAAGCTTCGCGCGCCCGGCGCTTCGGGTTTATGACTGGATAGACGATCTGTCGGTCTTCCCTTACGAGCGCGGCTTTCTCGAAGCCGGCCACGCGCAGGCGATGGCCGAGGCCGAGCTGATTCTTTGCGTCGCGCACCGCTTGCACGCCGAGGCGCACGCCACGCGCCCCGACGCCGTCTACCTGCCGAACGCTGTTGACTACGGACACTTTGTTGGGGATCAGAAACCGTTGCCGCGCGACCCGCAAATGGCGGCGCTGGCCACAGGGCAAAAGCCGGTTGCCGGATATGTCGGGGCGCTGGCAGAATGGTTCGATTACGAATTACTCGATGAGGTCGCCGCCCGCCGCCCCGACTGGCAGTTTGTGCTGATTGGGCCGGCGCTCGATATGAGCCTTCGCGAGCGCGGACGAAGGCTGCTCGCCAGGGCGAATGTGGCATACCTCGGGCCGCGCCCCTACGCCGACCTGCCGGCGTACCTGCGGCAGTTTGACGTGGCGATGATTCCGTTTGTGATCAACGATATTACTCAGGCGACTTCGCCGCTTAAGCTCTATGAGTACTGGGCGGCCGGCAAGCCTGTGTTGACGACGCCGCTGCCGGAATGTCGCGCCTTCGCCGAAGTCACGCTGGCCGCCGACCCGGCTGAATTTGCCAGCGCCCTCGACGAGGCGCGCCGGCTCGCCGACGACGCGCAATATCGTGAGCGTTTGCGCCAGCTCGCCTTCCAGAACTCCTGGACAGTGCGCGTCACCGAGGTGGCCGGCTTGCTGAAAGCGCATATGAACCCTGGGAAGATTGAGGAAGGACGAAGATGAGTGACAGCGAGAAGCCGATGAATTCCCGGGCGTGGTGGGATCAATACTTTGCCGAAAGCTGGCAGGCCAACGGCGGCAGCGCGCAAACCCGCCACTTTATGGAGCGGCTGCTGGCCGAGTTGTCAGCGCCTGACAAGGCTTACCTGCGCTCGCGGCCGCTCGACGTGCTTGACTGGGGCTGCGCCTTTGGCGAAGGGGTCGAGATGCTGGCGCGCCAGTTGCCGGCGAGCCGCGTCGCCGGCCTCGACTTTTCTGCGGTCGCACTCGACCAGGCGCGGCGACGTTTCCCCGAGCGTGAGTTCATCTTCAGCGAGAGCGGCGACCTCTCCCGAAGCTTCGATGTGATTATCGCCTCAAACTGTCTGGAACATTTCGAGGAGCCGCTCAAGGTCATCGAGGCGCAGTTGCCGTTTTGTAAGAATCTTTATATTGCCCTTGTGCCTTATGACGAGTGGCCGTTGTCCGAGCATCATCGCGCGCGGCTCACGGAAGCTTCTTTCCCGCAACGCCTCGGCGGCTTCACGCGGCTCTACGCCCGGCAGATCAATGTCGACCCGGCCCACTGGCACGGCAAACAGTTGCTCGTGACCTACGGCTCGGCGGCCTACGCGGCCGAGCGCAGCGGTCGCGAAGTTCGGGCGCGCGAGCAAGAGAAATGGAATGCCTATTACACTGACCTGGCGACCGTCGAGAACGATCCGGCGATGGAGAGCTTCGGCCACGACCTCGCCGAACGCGTCGCCGCGCTGTTGCCCGAGGGCGGGCGCATCCTCGAAGCCGGCTGCGGCGGCGGCTGGCAAAGCCTGGGGCTGGCGCGCTCGGGCCGCTTCCAGGTCACGGTGATGGACTTTTCGCTGGCGGCGCTCAATTACGCCCGCCGCTTGTTTGAGCGCGAGCAGCAGTCCGCCGAGTTCATTTATGGCGACGTCTTCGAGCCCGGCGCGGCAGAATTCGATCTGGTCTTCAACGCCGGCGTGCTGGAGCATTACACGCTCGACGAGCAGGCCCGCTTCCTGCGCGGCATGGCCAGCCGCAGCCGCAATCTGGTCATGGCCTTGGTGCCGAACCAGTCGTGTTACTGGTACTGGCTGTGGCGCACACAGCAGGCCAGCCGCGACAACTGGCCTTATGGAAAAGAGATGCCGATGATGGATATGTCAGAGGCATTTGAAGCCGCCGGCCTGGCCTTCGTCGGCCAGGCTTATATGGGCGAAGACTGGGCCGAGGTCTTTATCGAAAACCTGTCCGGCATAGATCGCGATCTGTGCGACACGATTCTCACGCTGCATCGGTCGGCGCTGATCCCGTCACCGCACAAAGCCTATCTGCTCGCCGCCCTCGGGAGCCGTGCGCCGCTTGCCGGAGCCGCGCCACAAGGCTGGTCGCGCTTCCCTGCGCAGAGTATGCAGCAGGCCGAAGCGACCGCGGCGCTCGCCGATGCCCTGGCGCTCAACATTCGCGGCGAGCGCGAAGTCAGTCAATTAAACATACAGGTGTATCAACGTGATCTGCGGATCATCGAGCTTACCGCGCAGGCGGCGGCGCTCGCCGCTGAGTCGGCGGCGCACGCCGAAGAGGCGCAAGCGAAAGAGGCAAACGTCGAGACGCTGACCGCGCAACTTGCCGCGAGCCGGCAGGCGGCACAAGAGAAAGATCAGATGGCGCAGGGCCTGGCGGCGCAACTGGGGAAAGAGCAGGCGCTGGCGGCGCAGTTGGCTGAGCAAGAAGCCGCCCTGCACAAACAATCGTTAGCCTACGCCGACCTTGAGCGCCGCTTGCAACAGCTCACCGACGAGTTCGCGGAAAAAGAACAGGTGGCACAGGCTCGCGCCGCGCAGTTGATTGAGCAAGAGGTCGTGCTGACTCGCCAGCTTGCCGAGCAACGCCGCCAGACGCGGACCTTATCGGCAGAGCTTGCCAATCAATCAGAGTCGGCGCAGACGCTCGCCGCGCACCTGAGCGAAAAGGAGAACGAAGCGCAACGGCTGGCGGCCGGGCTCGCCGAAAAAGATCAAGCCCTGCGGTCGTTGAGACAACGCCTGGAAAAAATGAACGAGCAGGCGCGGCGCTATGCGACGCAGTTGCGCGACACCTCGGCAGAGCTTCAGCGCATCAAGAGCACGCTCGGCTGGCGCTTGCTTAGCCTCTACGGGCCGATCAAGTACCGTTACCTGCTGCCGATCTATCGTCGCCTCGGGCTGGCTCCCGCGCGCGGAACCGCCCGACCCCTTGAGCCTCTGGAGTCGTTCACTGAGCCGGTCAGCTCGCAGGATAAGCGGCTGACCGAACCCTGGGTCGAGGGAACGCCGGCGGCAGTGGTAACGCCTCCTGTGGACGTAAAACCCGGCGACGCGGCGCACGCCCTGATGACCGCGCCGGGCAGCCTTACTGACACGGCCATCGCCTCAAGCGCCCATGACGTCATCTGCTTTCCGATCATCGAATGGGATTTCCGCTTCCAGCGCCCGCAGCAATTGATGGCGCGATACGCCGCCGCCGGGCACCGCGTCTTTTACGTTTCGCAGCAGTTCCGCACCTCTGGCGCACCTTACGTCATCACCGAAAAACGCGCCAACGTCTTTGAAGTATCGCTGCGCGGGCCGGCCTTGAACGTGTACACCGAAGCACTCGACGAGCGGGGCCGTGACGCGCTGTTTGCCTCGCTCGACGCCTTGCGACGCGACGTGGGGCTCGCGGCGACCGCGGCTTTTGTGCAACTGCCTTTCTGGTGGCCGCTCGTCAGGCAGGCGCGCGAACGGTTCGCCTGGCCGGTGATCTACGACTGCATGGATTTTCACGCTGGCTTTTCGACCAATCGCCAGGAGATGCTCGACGCCGAAGATGAGCTGCTGCGCGCGGCGGACCTGGTGATCGCCTCGTCGGCCTTTCTCGAAGCCGAAGCCCGCAAGCATACCGATAAGGTTCTGGTGGTTCGCAACGCCTGTGATTATGACCACTTTGCGATTGCCGAGCGGACGCCGCGTGCGCGCCCCGTGGTCGGCTATTACGGCGCGATTGCCGACTGGTTCGACGCCGACCTGGTGGCCGATCTGGCGGCGCACCGTGTTGATTGGGATTTCGTGCTGGTCGGCTCGACTTTTTCGGGAGACGTCGGCCGGCTGGAGGAACTGCCGAACGTGCGGCTCGTCGGCGAAAAGCCTTACACAGAGATTCCCGACTGGCTGGCGACCTTCGACGTCGCCATCATCCCGTTCAAGCGCACGCCGCTGACCGAAGCGACCAACCCAGTGAAAGCCTACGAGATGCTGGCCGCCGGCAAGCCCGTGGTCGCGGTGCCGATCCCCGAAGTGCGCCCGCTTGCGCCGCTGGTGCGCCTGGCTTCGACCGCCGAAGAGTTCGAGCGCGAAATCAAAGCGGCGCTCGACGAGCGCGACCCGGCGCTGCGCCGGCAGCGCCAGACATGGGCAAGCGAGCAGACCTGGGAGCGCCGCTTCGCGGCGCTGGCGCCGGCAGTGCGCCGCACTTTTCCGAAAGCCTCGATCATCATCGTTACCTTCAACAACCTGGCGCTCAACCGGCTCTGCGTCGAGAGCCTCTATGCGCGCACCGAGTGGCCGAACTTTGAAGTCATTATCATCGATAATGCATCGAGCGACGGCACGCCTGATTATCTGCGCGAGGCCGAGCGCGAGCTGCCGGACCTGCGCGTCATCCTCAACGACGAGAACCTCGGCTTTGCGAAGGCCAACAACCAGGGATTGCGGCGGGCAACCGGCGAGCTGCTGGTGCTGCTCAACAACGACACGGTGGTGACGCGCGGCTGGATGACGGCGATGATCCGCCATCTCTATGCCGAGCGCGTGATCGGTCTGATCGGCCCGGTGACTAACGCCATCTCCAACGAGGCGCGCATCGAAGTCGGCTATGAGTCAATCGGCGAGATGCCGGGCTGGGCGGCGCGCTATGTCCGCGAGCACGACAACGACACCTTTGCGATTCCCATGCTGGCGATGTTCTGCGTCGCCATGCGGCGCGAAGTCTTTGATAAGGTCGGCCTGCTCGATGAGCGATTCGGCGTCGGCATGTTTGAAGACGACGATTACTGCCGCCGCCTCGAATCTGCCGGCTATCAGTTGTGCTGCACCCGCGATTCGTTCATTCATCACTGGCAGCGCGCCTCGTTCCGCTTGCTCGGCGAGGACGAATACTTGCGCATCTATCATGAGAACCGCAACAAGTATGAGAGCAAGTGGCAGGAGGCACAGCCGCCGGTCGCTGACGGCGCGCCATCGCCCGCGCCATCATCAGGCGGCGCGGAGCGTTACCGCGCCCAGTTAAAAGCGCTGCTGGCGCGCATCGACAACAGTCGCGGCGCGGTCATCTTTCTGCCCTCAATCGGTTGGAACGTTCACCTCTTCCAGCGCCCGCACCATCTGGCGCGGACGTTCGCGCAATATGGCTATGTGGCGATCTTCGACAGCTCGAACGCACGGGACGAGGTAGACGGCTTCAAAGAGGTCGAACGCAATCTCTTTCTCTTCGACGGGCCGCCAGAGTTGTTGCACGAAATCCCGCAGCCGACGCTCTGGGCCTTCACCTACAACATCACTCGCGCCGACGATTTCCCGCGTGGGGCGCGCATCGTCTACGACTGGATTGATGCGCTCGATGTCTTCCCCTATGATCGCGCGATGCTCGAGCGCAATCATGCGCGCGGCCTGCGCGAGGCGGCAGTCGTCGCGGCGGTGACGCGGCAACTGCACGCCGAAGCGATTCGCCTGCGCCCCGACGCGATCTACATGCCGAACGGCGTCGAATACGACCGCTTTGCTAAAAGTGAGGCGACGATCCCTGACGACCCGGAGCTGGCGGCGCTTTTGCAATCGGGCAAGCCGCTGGCCGGTTACTACGGCGCGCTGGCCGAGTGGTTCGACTATGATCTGCTCGACGAAGTCGCGCGGCGGCGCACGGACTGGAATTTCCTGCTCATCGGCCAGGCGCTGGACGAGAGCCTGAGCCGGCACAAACTGCTGGAGCGCCCCAATATTCGATGGGTCGGGCCGCGCCCTTACGAATCCCTGCCCGGCTATTTGCGCGCCTTCGACGTGGCCATGATTCCATTCGCGATCAACCCGATTACCCTGGCGACCTCGCCGCTCAAACTTTATGAGTATATGGCCGCGGGCAAGCCGGTTATCACCACGCCGATGCCTGAATGCCAGCAGTTCACGGAAGTCAACATCGCGCGCCATGCCCAAGAGTTCGCGCCGCTGCTGGACAGCGCGCGGGCGCAGGGCAAAGACGAAGCATTGCGTAAGCGGCTGCGCGCCATCGCCCACGGCAACACCTGGGCGCAGCGTGTAGAGGCGGCCATCGCGGCGCTCGAACAGAACGCCGGCGCACCGCCCGCTGATCGTTCAGCGCAGGCGACAAGCGGGCGCCGCTCGCAACCGTGAGAGCCGAAATGCGTCGGGGTTGATCTCGAAAGGCGGGCTTGACCGCAAAAGGCGCAGCGGGGACAAAGAGGAGCTGAATCGCTCTTTGTCCCCGCTGCGCCTTTTGTGTTCTGGTCGTGAGTTCGAGTGATCCCGATGAAAGGACCGCGCCGCGATTACGGGCAGCCTTCGGCGGTGACGTTGACGGTCAGCGTGGCGATGGTGTTTTCCGCGGCGAGCGGCTTGCCGCCGCTGACATCCTGCAAGTAAAAGGTCATGCCATTGCCGACCCACTTGCTGGTCGTCCAGTGGCCGACCGGGTCGGCTTTCGCCACAAACGTGTCACCGTCCGGCTTGCCGATGTGAACCTCGATGGCGCTGGCGCCGTTCGCCGCCCATGAAATTGTTGTGACGCCTGCGCCTGTCTTGTCGCACACCTTGATCGGGTTTGGATTGGCGGTCAGCGTGCCGGTCGCTGCGGTCTTCGCTTTGGCTGCGGGCGGCGCCGGTGGTTGATTCTTGTTGTCCGCCGCATCGGTCGGCGTGCTGGTGCAGCTCCAACCTGACAAGCTGATAAAGGCCAGACAGGTAGCGGCAAACAGACGGAAAGCAATTTTCATTAGTTCCTCCTAGATGATTTGAATGGGCGCCGTCAAACAGCGTGAGGAGGTGCCGGATTCGGAATAGGATTTTGTAACACGGGCGCGGATAAAGTTCAGCGCCAGGGTAATCAACGTTGCGCCGGCTGGCTCGCCACCGGGCGGTCACTCGGCTGCCTGGCGGCGCGTGTCCGTTGCGGCTATACGCCTATCCACTTTCACAGACGCTCGGCAAGAATCTCGGCGATGCGCTTAGCCGCGAGCCCGTCGCCGAATGGGTTGGCGACCTGACTCATGGCGATATAGGCGTGCGGCTCTGTGAGCAATTCGGCGGCGGCTTCAACGATGCGCTCGGTGTCTGTGCCGACCAGTCGCCCCGCATGCGCTTCGATCAACTCCGGCCGCTCGGTCACATCGCGCAGCACCAGCACGGGCTTGTGGAACGATGGCGCCTCTTCCTGTATGCCGCCCGAATCGGTCAGCACCAGATAACAGCACCGCAACAGCCGCAACAGGTCGTCGTAAGCGACCGGCGCGATCAAATGAATGCGCGGCTGGTCGCCGATCTCTTGATGCACGAGGCGCTTGACCTGCGGGTTGAGATGCACAGGGTAAACGATTTCGATATTGTCGAATCGTTGTGCCAGGGCCACAAGCGCCCGGCAGATGGCGCGCAACGGCTCGCCGAAGCTCTCGCGGCGGTGCGCCGTCACCAGCAAGACGCGGCGGTCGCGGAACGGGACCGCCGACAACTGGCGGTTGTCGAACGCTTCGGCGAGATTCAACATACCCAGCGCATCAACAATCGTGTTGCCGGTCAGAAAGATCGCTTCAGTGGCGACGCCTTCACTGAGCAGATGGCGGCGGGCGCGCTGCGTAGGCGCGAAGTGCAGGTCGGTGACGCAGGCGGCAACGCGGCGGTTCATCTCTTCGGGGAAGGGACTATGCGGGTTGAACGAGCGCAGCCCGGCTTCGACGTGGCCGACGCGGATGCCTTGATAAAATGCCGCCATTGCCGCCGCCATCGCCGTGGTCGTGTCGCCTTGAATCAGCACCGTATCGGGGCGCAGTTCTGTGAACAGGTCGGAGAGGGCAACCAGGGCGCGAGCGTTCAAGCGCGCCAGGCTCTGCGACGGCTCCATCAGCTCAAGATCAACCTGCGGCTTGAGATCAAAAACGGCGAGCACCTGGTCGAGCATCTCGCGGTGCTGCCCCGTAGTCGCGAAGGTGAGTTGGAAGCGGTCGGCGCGCCGCTCCAACTCGCGCACGACCGGAGCCATCTTGATGACTTCGGGCCGTGTGCCAGCGATAACCAGAATATGATGACGTGTCATGAATTGAACATCATAAACGCCGGGCGACGAAACGCCAACCGCGTGGGTGTGTGCGCGGCGGAGACGCTGTGTTGGGCGGGCTGCTGCCCCCTTTTCGAGCATCAAAGGCTGGCTGCGCACACAGTCGCCCTGCGCCCCGCGCATAGCCGCCGCCCTGGAAATTAAAGTATAATCCGCAACGTCTGAACAGCGAGGTTGGCATGCGGGTTATCGCCTTATTAGCAACTTACAACGAAGACCGCTTCATTGCGGGTTGTCTTGAGCACCTGTTCGCGCAAGGCGTCGAGGTTTACCTGATAGATAACTCTTCCACAGATCACACCGTTGAGATTGCCGAATGTTACGTGAACCGGGGGCTGATCGGTAGGGAGACATTCGCGCGCGCCGGCGTATTCAACTTGAAGAGTATACTGAATCGTAAAGAGGAGCTTGCCGCCGAACTCGATGCGGACTGGTTCATGCACGTAGATGCGGATGAAATTCGCGTGCCTCCGCGCTCCGACCGTACCCTCGCACAAGCATTCGCCGAAGTCGAGGGGCAAGGCTACAACGCGATTAACTTCCAGGAATTCACCTTCACCCCGACGATAGAGTCGCCCGACCATGACCATCCCCATTTCCGCGAGACGATGCGCTGGTATTATCCGTTCCTGCCGGCGTTCCCCCACAGGCTGAATGCCTGGAAGCGGCAGCCTGAGCGGGTTGACCTGGCCTGGTCAGCCGGGCATCAGGTCCGTTTCCCGGGCCTGCGCATGTATCCCGACGCATTTCTCCTGAAGCATTACCTGTTTCTGAGCGTGCCGCATGCAATCCGTAAGTACGCAAACCGGCGGCACGACCCGGCGGCGCTGGAAGTCGGATGGCATGGATGGCGCGAGCGGTTCAAGTCGCAAACCATTCAACTGCCTTCGCAGGCGGAGCTGCGCACCTACATCTCTGACGATCAGCTCGACGCTGCCAATCCGCGCAGTCAACACTATATTGCTGAATCGATATCATAGAGACCGAGAGGAGAATGATGCCGCAGAAAATCGAATCAGAGGCTCGGCGGTGGCGCACGTTGTTGAAGCCCCTGGCCCGGCGCTTGAACCGGTCAGACCGCGGTACGCAAGCGGCAGAGAAAGAAAGGCCGCGCGTGATGTACATCGCTCGCAATTTCCCGCAGATATCTCAGACCTACATCCGATCTGAAATCGAAGCCTTGCAGGCCGACTATGAAATCTCGGTGATCAGCGTATCCGAGGCGAACGTTCCTTACAAACGATGCGTCCCGTTCCGAAAGATCGCCGACCCGGCAATGATACGGGAAGCCATAGAAGAGTTTCGGCCACATCTTTTACACAGCCATTATCTCAACCAGTCGGAAATCCTTGCGGCGTTAATCGATCAAGGATGGCTGAACACCCCCTTTACGATCAGGGCGCATTCGTTCGACACGCTTGCCAGAGATTCCGAAATGGCCAGGAGGGCGGCAGCCGTTATCAACCATGACCTCTGTTTTGGGATTCTCAGTTTTCCTTTCACCCGGCCCTTGCTTGAAAACGCCGGTATTCGCGGCGAAAAAATCCTCGACTGTTACCCTGTGGTGAATTACCCCCGCTTTCACGACCGCTCGCCGAACGGCGGGGCCGTCATGAACGTCGGCGCGGCGATTCCAAAGAAGCGGATGGAAGACTTTATTGACCTGGCCTGTCAGTTTCCCGGCACGGAGTTCAACCTCTATGCGGTCGGGCACATGGTGGATCAGTTGGCGCTGTATAACGAATCAAAAGGGAATGCGGTGAGGATCATGCCGCCGATTGAGCCGGACGAGATGCCCGCCGAGTATAAGAAGCACCGCTGGCTCGTCTACACCGCATCGCGCGAGATTGGCACGGTCGGCTGGCCGATGGCAATCGCCGAGGCGCAAGCCGCCGGCCTGGGCATCTGTATCCCTAACTTGCGACCCGACCTGCGCGAGTATATCGGTGCGGCTGGTTTCATCTATGAGTCGATCAGCGAGGTGGCCGACATCATCCGCCGGCCTGTCCCCGACGAGATGCGAGAAATCGGGTTCGAGCAGGCTAGAAAGTCAAATATCTTTGAGCACAAGACTATCTTGACTGATCTATGGCAAAGGGGATTATGAACATAGCCTGGCCGTCCGCGATGTTCCGTACCTCTGCACAGGAGGATGAATGCCGATCTGTATAGCCGGAATGCATCGCTCCGGCACTTCAATGGTAACCAGGCTACTTAATCTGTGTGGCGTCTACCTGGGGCCGGAGAGCGACCTTGCGGTGGCGGCGTCTTTCGACAACGAGGCCGGGTTTTGGGAGAACCGCCAGTTCGTTCGGGTGAACGAAGAAGCCCTGGCGCGATTAGGCGGCGGTTGGGACCTGCCGCCCGCGATGACCGAAGGGTGGGAAATGGGGGACGAGATGGCCGACCTCCGGGAAGAGGCCGCGGAACTCATCAGGCAATTCAGCCCTTATGAGCCGTGGGGCTGGAAAGACCCGCGCAATACCTTAATGCTCCATTTCTGGAAGCGCTTGATCCCAGACCTGAAGATTCTCGTCTGCCTCAGAAGCCCTGTCGAGGTCGCCGAATCGCTTAATCAGCGCGCCAATTCTTCATACGCCTTCGGCATGAATCTATGTCTGAAGTATTACCAACAGTTGCTCGCCACGACGCGGCCGGCTGAGCGGGTGGTGACGCATTACAACGCTTACTTTTTCAATCCTCAAGCAGAGCTGCGGCGCGTCCTGGGCCTGCTAGAGATACCAGTCACTTCGGAAGCGATTGAACATGCCTGCTCAACGATCTCTATGTCGTTAAGGCATAACTGGGCGACGACGCGAGAGCGCATCGAAGAAAAGATGACGCCCGACGTGATGGACTACTACATCAGATTGTGCGGCGAGGCGAAAGCCATGGCTCCCGCGCCCGCGCCGCAATGAACACCGAGGAGGATTATGACCAGCAATACGAGCCAGCCGCCACATGTCGAAACCAAAGTGATGCGCCTGCGCTACACCGGTGAAGAAGCCTTTGTCGCCGAATCGGCGAGCGGCCACGCCATCGTGACCAGCTTCTCGCATGACCAGATGAGCGCGCCGTCGCCGATGGAGTTGTTGTTGATCGCCCTCGGCGGCTGCACCGGCGCCGATGTGATTTCGATTCTCGAAAAGAAACGCCAGCGGGTGACGGCTTATGAGATCGAAGTGCGCGGCACGCGCCGTGACGAGCACCCGCGCATCTACACCGACATCGAAGTCGTCCACCGCGTCCGCGGCGGCCAGATCGACGAGCGCGCCGTCGCCCGCGCTATCGAGCTATCGGAGACGAAGTATTGCAGCGTTTCGGCGATGCTCGCCGCCACCGCGAAGGTCACATCGCGTTACGAGATCAGCGGCGACGATGCCGAATCAGATGATTAGCGACGTGTCGGCGTTAGCGGCGGGAGCTAGCTGCCCTTTTGCTTGACCACAAACCGCTGCCCGGCGATGACGATGGCGCCTTTGCGGGTGACGGACGAAGGATTGGCGGCGACCTGAAAGCTGACCGCTCCCGACCCGAAGCCGCTCGGCGACGAGGTGACGGTAATCCAGTCCACCTTACTTTTCGCCGTCCAGAGACAATTGATTGTCGCCGTGATGTTGATCGAGCCGTCGCCGCCGCCCGGGCTGACGACCTGATTGCCCGGCGTGAAACTGATGGCGCAGCCGCCCTGCGACAGGCCCGCTTGATTGACCGTAAAGACCTGCCCGCCGACCGTGATGCTGCCGGTGCGCGGTTGCTCGGCAAAGTTTTCGCGCACCTCAAAGTTGACCGCCGTGTTACCGATGCCGGCGGCTGTCGAAGTCACCGCAATCCAACTGTCGCTGCCGGTGAGCGACCAGGGACAATTCTCCGACCCCGTAAGCTGAAAGACGCCGGCGCCGCCTCGGGCTTCGAACCCCGCCGACGGCGGCGAAAGCGTCGTTCCGCAGTCAGTGGCATTGACGACAACGGCTCGCACGGGCCCCCAGTTGCCAAGCGTGTCGCGCCCGCGCACGTAAATCAGGTGACGAGCCGCGAGCGGCCCGACCGTGGCCGCGGCGCTTTCGTTGACGCTGTTGAAGCTGCCATCGAGCGCCGTCATCGCCACCGGCGAGCCACCGCGCCAGGGCGGCGTGTCCAGATAATACTCTGCCGCCGCGATGTTCTGCCCGCCGTTGTACTGCTCGTCAAACTGAGCGCGCAGGGCAAAGGTGTTTGCGCCCGCCGCCGTCGCCGTGACCGATTCCGGCGAAGGGCCTAGGACGAGTTGATAAGGCGCGCGGGCGATGCGCGCGGCATAGATGAAAGCCGGCAGGTTGCGCGGCCAGAAGCTGCCGCCGCTGTTGCCGTCCAGGCAGGAGAAGGGCGGAAAGAAGCCGCCGCAGGTTCCCGAATCCGGCCCGACTTCAAAAGTCATTGCGGCAATGCCCAGCTCGCCATACGCCCAATCGTCGGTCGTCCCCGATGTCGGATAGAGCCCCACCGACTGCTCAGGCGTAAAGCCATTGTAAGAAGCGAGCTTGGTCCCCATGTAAACAAAGCTGGCATTGTTGGGCGAGGTCTGCGACGTCCAGCCCCACGGCCATAGCACCAGGTTGCTATAAGAATGCAGCGTGAGAAAAACGCCGGTCGTCGAGAGCGGCGCGGCGTCTGTGTCAGCCGGGCCGCGCTGATCTGCGAACAGGCCGCGCACCAGGGCTTCCAGCGCGGCGGTCTCCGGCTCGCTGGCGACGGTCGGCCCCGGATAGGTCTGCCCGCAGCGCGGCTGCGAGGGCGAGTCCACCGTGCCCCACTTGAAGTCCGAGTTGCGATTCAGGTCAACGCCATACTGGTTGGATACGGTTGGCGGATTTGAACAGCCGCCGCCGTAGGTCGTGTTGGTGTTCTTGCGCTGATAATAACCGGATTCGGCGATCACCCGGCCATCGGGATTGGCTGCCGGCACGATGACGATGCGGTGCTCATCGAGCAGCCAGGTCACGTCGCCATCCGTGCCATAGTTGCTCAACAGGTAATCGATGAAGCGCAGCGCCAGCTCGGAAGTCGTCAGCTCGCGGGCGTGAATCGCCGCCATCAAAAAGAAGGTTGGCTTGGGGCCAGAGGTCTGCCGGTTGGTCAGCGTGATGCCAAACAGGTCCCATCCGGCTGTGCCGCCGCTATGCACTTTCTCCCAGCTCTGGCCGTAGGTGAAGACTTCGGCGAGATTCGGGTACAGCGCCGCCTTGCTGTTCAAGTAATCGCGCATCTCGGCGACCGTGCGATAGCCGCTGCGATAGGTGTTGAGCGCCATCTGCTGACTGAAGAGCGCCGTCTGCTCGCTGTCGGTGCGAATGGCCCAGCCTTTGGCGCGCAGCTCGTTGATCTGTGCCGGCGTGGTGAGAATGAACAGGTCATCGCCGCGGCGCATCTCTAACAGATCGAGGCCGAGTTGCAGGAAGCGGGCGCGGTCATTCGTGTTGCTGAGCGTCACGCGAGCGACGACCGGCGCGCCGCCGGCGCTCTGTGTGGAAACCACCTGGCCCGCGAACTGTGTGGCGGAGATTGCGAACAATACGAGGATGACCAGCAGCGGCCGATGGCGCATAGCGACTTCCTAAAGCGATGGTATTGAGAAACCAGGGCGTCTCCCGAACGAGTCTCGACGGCGGTCGGGAGGCGAAGCGAATTGCTCGGAGACCGGATGAATCTTATGAAGCGCGAATGGTCAAGTCAAGCGGGAAGGGAATTAGGCCAGGGTCGTCGGGCTAATCACCAGTGAAAGGGAGATTAAACACAGAGACACAGAGGCGCGGAGACACAGAGTATTCTCCTGGCCTCCCCTGTGTCCCTGTGTCCCTGTGTTTTTCTTTTGCGCGATTCGCCGATTTATTTGACGACAATGGTGCCGGCCATGTCCTTGCCGCCTTTGTCGCCATGGAACGTGCAGTGATACGGATACTTGCCGGCCTTGGCAAAGGTGAACGAGAACTTGTCGCCGGCCTTCAGCACATCGGATTTGAACGAGCCGTCATCGGCTTCGACCATGTGGCGTCCGGCTTCGTTGTTCCATTCGACGGTGCCGCCGACCGGAACGGTGAGGGTCTTCGGCGTAAACTGGAAATTGCTGATCTTGACCGTCGCCGCGGCAGCCGGGCGCGCCGCTGCGCCCGGACGCTTGACCCGCGCCGTCGCCATAGACGCCATCGCCAGAACGATGGCGCTTGCCAGGAATATGCTAAGGGTTTTCTTCATGACGTTTCTCCTTTGTTCAATGAGTAAGTGTGCTACTTTGAAGCTTCTGTGACGGTAATCACGCCGGCCATCTCCTCGCCGTGCTTGTCGCCGTGGAAGGTACAGTAGTACGGATAGGTGCCGGGCTTATCGAAGCTATGCTCGTACTTCGCGCCCGCCGCCAGCCGTTCTGACTTGAATGAATCGTCATCGGCGTTGACCGTGTGGTTTCCGGCCTCGTCAATCCATTCGACGGTCGTGCCGGCAGCGACGGTCAATTCTTTAGGCGTGAACTGAAAGTTTGAAATCTTGACAGTGACTCTTGGCGCTCTCTCTGTGGCCGGTTTCGTCGTTGTCGTGGCCTGCGTTTGCGCGGCGGGCTTGCTCGCGCCTTTGACGTACCAGACGTAATAGGTGGCGATGCCGAGCAGGATCACTACCCACCAGAGCGTCAGGCAGGTGCGCATCCAGGGGCGGTAACGATCAAACTTCAAGCGCCGTGGCAGCCAGTTGGTGGCGGCGACCAGGATGATGTAGAGCCCCAGCAGCTCGGCGATGGTGCCGAGCGTCGCGTGGATGAACGGCAAAAGGTAATACGCATCACGCAAGCCGGCTGGCACCTGCGGCTCGACGCTGCGATGAAACGACGGCGCCATAATCAGAAAGATCAACAGCAGGTTGAGCAGGACGACTGTGGCCTGGCAGCACTTATGCGCTCCAAACTTCTTTTTGCGCGCCAGGATCATTCCCACGAGCAGCGCCACGCCCATAGCGATTTGCACGAGCAGGTTGAGGTCAGCGCGCATGGTCGCGCCGGTTCCCAGGAATCCGTTCATTCCAGTTTCTCCTGTTTACCGCTTGTGTGAGCTGATGACGGGCGCTATATCGAGGAACGCGCCGGCACCTGCTAACTACGCGGCGGCTCGGAAAGCGGATTGCCGGAGGTGGCGGAAGTTGATCTGTCGGGGCCGGGTTGCAATTCGTGGCATAAACGACTAATCTGGCGGCAACATCAGGCGGGCTTGCAATCACCTTCAGCAGATCGGGAGGCGCGAATGCCTTTCATCGAAGAGACCATTACGGCGGGCGACGGCCTGCGACTCTACCTGCGCCGGCACGAGGCGGCCGGGGCGCGCGGCGACGTGGTAATCGTTCATGGCTTTGGCGAGCACAGCGGCAGGTACGCCGCGCTCACCGAGCACCTGCTCGCCAATGGCTACGCGGTGACGGCTTACGATCAGCGCGGCCACGGCCTGTCGGACGGGCTGCCGGGCCACGTCGAAAGTTTTGGCGAGTATGATGACGATCTCGAAAAGATCGTCTCGAAGACACGCGACTGCGCCGCCGGGCGGCCGCTGTTTATCATCGGCCACAGCATGGGGGGCCTGGTGGCCTTGCGCTACCTGGCGCGCAAGGGCAGCGGGATCGCGGGCGCGATCATCTCGGCTCCGCTCATCGCCGTGGCGATCCCTGTGCCGGCGCATAAGCTCTTGATTGCCCGCCTCGGTCTGCGTTACGCGCCGCGCCTGCGACTCAATAACGAAATCAAACCGGCGCACTTGAGCCGCGACCCGGCGGTCGGCCTTGCCTATGCCGCGGACCCGCACGTCAACCGCAAAGTCAGCATGAAATGGTTTGCCGAAGCGACCCGCGCTATGGCCGAAGTCCAGGAGTGGGCCGCAAGGATTCGCACGCCGGTCTTTGTCATGCACGGCACGGCAGACCGTCTGGCGAGCGTCGAAGCGACAAAGGCGTTGTTTGCGCGCATCGGCTCGCCCGATAAAGAGCTAGCGATCTATGAGGGCTACTACCACGAGTTGTTCAACGAGCCGGAAAAGCGGGCGCTCTTCGAGCGCGTCACCGCGTGGTTGGCTGAGCGGGTGTCGGAAAGCGCGGCCTAGAAGTGAGAGGGATAATCAGGGCTCGATGGGCTCGGTAGACTCTGTGGGCTTATCCGGCGGCGGGCTGCCGTTGTTCTGAGTAAAGTACTTGATGAAGATCAGCTCGTTGTGCTTCTGGTTGTAAATCAATTCGTCAATCGTCTGTGACGCCAGCATGATGCCGAAGCCGCCAGGGCGCAGCCCCTTCGCCATGCGAATCTGCATGTGACGGAATGGCTCGTCGTCGGGGTTGGCTACCGCTGCGTGCTCGATATGCTTGAGGTCGAAGCCTTCGCCGGGGTCTTTGATCGAATACATGATCGCCCGCTTCAGGCGGATGTATTTCACTTCGACCTTCTTGGTGATGTCGAGCTTGCCGCCATGCTCGATGGCGTTGTTGAGCAGCTCGCGGAAGACCGAGCCGATGGCCTCGCGGGTCTCTTTCGGCAGGTTTCCCTGTAGCTCGTAGAGGAATTTTTGAATCGGCTCGACGGCGGACAGATCGCAGGGGACGCGCAGCTCGATCCAATCGGGCTTGTCAGAGATAACTTCGATCTGGCAATTCGGGTCACGGCTCAAGGCCGACTGCACCGCCTCAACCAGCTCGTCAACATGAAATGGCTTGCTCAGAAAATCACAGGCTTTGCTGCGGAAGGCGCGGATGACGGCTTCGTCGGTCTTAAAGCCGGTCATGATGATGGCGCGCAAGTCTGGATGCAGGTTACGGGCGCGCTCCAGCAACTCCAGCCCGTCCATGCCCGGCATGAGCACGTCGGTCAGCAATAGGTCGATAGGCTGGCGCTCAAGAATCTCCAACGCCTGCTCGCCGCTTGCGACGTCGAGCACGTTGCAGCCTTCGAATTCGAGCACGCGGCGATACATGCCGCGTCCAGCCGAATCGTCATCCGCAATAAGCACGGTCGTCATGCGTCCCCTATCTCGCCTTCGTGCGCTCTTCCATGGTGTCGCTTTCCGGGGCCTCTGGCCGTCGCCTGTTCCGCTCCCTATCTTATCATCTTTTTAGATGTTGACCAGACGGGCGGCGTGCGCCGCGAACATAACACGGCGGCGAGCCCTGTTTCAATGAGCCGGCTTGAAATCAGTCAGCCGAGCGCATAACATCCCTGCTCAAGTTATGAGCACTGATGAAAACGACTTGAAAGACACCGCGCCGATTCGCTCCGGCGAAGAGCTAGACACCGCCGCGCTCGAAGGATACCTGCGCGCCCGCCTGGCCGAAGTGCTGCCCGACGCGCGCTTGAGCGACAAGCCCATCGCCATCGAGCAGTTCCCCGGCGGCCATTCGAACCTGACTTACCTGATTCGGATGGGCGGCGGCGAATTCGTCTTGCGTCGCCCGCCGTTCGGGCCGGTCGCGCCGACGGCTCACGATATGCCGCGCGAGTATCGTTTGCTCGCGGCCATCCACCCGCTGTTTGAGCTTGCGCCGCGGCCTTACCTGCTTTGCGAAGACGCTTCGATCATCGGCGTGCCGTTCTACCTGATGGAGCGGCGGCGCGGCCTGGTCGTTCGCCGCGAGATGCCGCCCACAGTCGAAGACAGCCTGGCGCTGCGCCGGCAGATCAGCGAAGCGATGATCGATGCGCTCGCGGCGCTCCACGCGGTGGACATTTATTCGTCCGGTCTCGTCCAGCTCGGCAAGCCCCTGGGGTTTGTCACACGGCAGGTGCGCGGCTGGGCGGAGCGCTGGCAGCGCTCGAAGACCAGCGAGGTGCCGGAGCTTGAAAGGGTCGTCGGCTGGCTGGCTGATCGAATGCCGCCCGAGCCTGACCCCGACCGTGGGCGACCGGCGACGCTCGTGCATAACGATTTCAAGCTCGACAACGTGATGCTTGACGCACGCGAGCCCTGGCGCATCATCGCCATCCTTGATTGGGAGATGTGCACAGTCGGCGACCCGTTGATCGATCTCGGCATCGCGCTCTGTTACTGGGCGCAGAAGGAAGACCCCGAAGCGCGGCGCGAATCGATCAGCCCGGTGACGACCGAGCCCGGCTGGCTGAGCCGCGAAGAACTGGCGGCGCGTTACGCCGAAAAGACCGGGCGCGATGTTGCGGGCATCGCTTTTTATGAAGTCTTTGCGCTTTTCAAAGTCGCGGTCGTCCTGCAACAGATTTACTACCGCTATGTGAAGGGCCAGACGCACGACGAGCGCTTTAAGGACTTTGACCGCCGCGTTGCCGGCCTGGCGCGCGCCGCCTGGGAGCTGGCCGAACGTTCGGGCATATAGGGGGAGATTACCGCTTGAGCTTCATCTATCTGATTCGTCACGGGCAGGCCGGCACGCGCGATAATTACGACACGCTATCGGAAGTCGGCGAGGCGCAGGCGCGATTGCTCGGCGCGCATCTGGCGTCGCAAAAGATCGAGCTGGACGCCATTATCTCAGGCGGCTTGAGCCGCCAGCGGCGCACCGCCGAGCTGGCCTGCGAAGCGATGGCGCGCGCCGGCGCACGCGTGCCTGATGTCACGACCGACGAGCGCTGGAACGAGTTCAGCTTGCTCTCGGTCTATAAATCGATTGCCCGGCGGCTGATGAAAGACGACGAGCAATTCGCCCGCGACGTGGTCGAGATGCAGGAAGCCATCCGCCGCGATCCGCGCACAACGGCAGGCGCGACAGGCCGCTGCGACCAGGCGGTCATTCGCGCCTGGATGGAGAATCGCTTCCCTGAACTGGAGGTCGAAGAGAGCTGGGAATCCTTCCGCGAGCGCATTCATTCCTGCGCCGACACCTTCCATGACCACGAGCGGGCGGTCGCGGTTTTCACTTCGGCGACGCCGATTGCGGTTCACGCGGCGGCGGCGCTCGGCCTGACGAATGAGAAGCTAATCAGCATTCTCGGCGTCATCTATAACACCGGCGTCACGGTGCTGCGCGCCAGGGCCGACGAAGCGCGCCTCTTCACTTTTAACTCGGTGGCGCATCTCGACGCCGAGAATCGCACACTGCGTTGATGCCGGTCAGGCGCGCTGGCCGTCAGGCGATTAAATCACTCTGGGATTGCCGTCGGACGATTGCTATACTGACGACTACCCCCAAATCAGTTCGTCGGGAGAACCCTGAAGCATGAAAATCCGTTTGCTCGCCGTGTTGATCGGCACCCTCCTGTTGACCCTGCTGGTCAATCTGCGCCCGCCGGCAGAGGCGTCGAATCAACTTGCGATGGCGAAGATCGCGCCGCTGGTGATCGAGCGCGCCAAAGACAATCAGCCGGCTGAATTCCTGGTCGTCTTCGGCGAGCAGGCAGACTTGAGCGGCGCCGATCAGCTTGCCACCAAAGAAGAGAAAGGCGCCTTCGTCTACCGCACGCTGATGGCCAAAGCGCAGGCGACACAGGGGGCGACGCTCGACTGGCTGGCGGCGAATGGCATCGAGCATGAGTCGTTCTACGTCGTCAACATGATCCTTGTGAAAGGCAACCTCGACGTGGCGCGGGCGCTGGCAGCGCGCCCCGAAGTAATGCGCATCGAAGCCAACCCGCGCATCTATAGTCAACCGATTGACCAGCCGGACACGCAGCCCAAACTGCCTTACCGGATTAATGAGATTGATGCGGTAGAGTCGGGCATCAACTACACGCACGCGCCGCAAGTCTGGGCGATGGGCTACACAGGGCAGGGCGCAGTCGTCGGCGGCGCTGACACCGGCTACCTCTGGGATCACAATGCGCTCAAGCCGCATTATCGCGGTTGGAATGGCGTGACCGCCAATCACAACTACAACTGGCACGACAGCATTCATGCAGGGAGCAGCACAGGCAATCCCTGTGGTTACGATGCCGCGGCACCCTGCGACGACAACGGTCACGGCACGCACACCGTAGGCACGGCGACCGGCGATGATGGCGCGGGCAATCAGGTCGGCATGGCGCCGGGCGCGAAATGGATCGGCTGCCGCAACATGGATCGCGGCAACGGCACGCCCGCCAGATACGCCGAGTGCTTTCAGTTCTTTCTCGCGCCCTATCCTCTAGGCGGCACGCCGGCGCAGGGTGATCCGTCGAAAGCGCCCGATGTGACGACCAACTCGTGGGGCTGCCCGGCGTCCGAAGGCTGTAACTCGTCAACCTGGGGAATCATTCAGCAAGCGATTCAAGCTAACCGCGCCGCCGGCATCGTTACCGTGGTCGCGGCGGGCAATTCCGGCTCGTCCTGCTCGACTGTTTCGGACGCGCCGTCGTTCTTTCCCGAATCCTTCACCGTCGGCGCGCTCACGACCGGCAGCGATAGCATCGCCTCGTTCAGCAGTCGCGGCCCTGTGACCGCGGACGGCAGCAACCGCGCCAAGCCCGACATCGCCGCGCCCGGCACCGGCACGCGCTCGGCCTGGAATAGCAACAATACTGCTTATAACACGATCAGCGGCACTTCGATGGCGACGCCGCACGTTGCCGGCGCGGTCGCTTTGCTGGTCTCGGTGCAGCCGCAACTGCGCGGTCAGGTGGCGACGATTGAAGGCATCCTCGAAGATTCAGCGGCTCGCATCAACTCGACCTCATGCAGTAGCAGCGGCTCGCCCAATAACACCTTCGGCTACGGACGGCTCGATGTGAAAGCCGCAGCCGACATGGCCTTGACGGTGGCTGCGCCGCAGAGCCTTGCCTTGAGCGCCGCTGCCGCGGAGGGGACGCTCAGCGTCAGCGCGCCGGCGACGGCCAACTGGACGGCGACCACTGGCGATAGCTGGATTGCCATCGTCAACGGCAGCGGCAGCGGCAGCGGCGTCATCCGCTTCGCGGTGCGCGACAACCCCGATCTCAACGCCCGCGTCGGCTCGATCACCCTGGCGCGGCGCGCCTACACGATTCGCCAGCAAGGCGTTAACGGCAGCGATTGCAGTTACGCGCTGTCGTCGTATCGCCAGGTCTTTAGCGCCGCGGGCGGCAGCGACCACATCGCCGTCACCGCCGATAGCGGTTGTGTCTGGAGCGCGCGCAGCAATGTGAGCTGGATTACGATCACTTCAGAGGGCAGCGGCACCGGCAATGGCGCGGTGGCTTACACGGTGGCGACGAACAACACAGGCGCGGGGCGCAAGGGCAAAATCATCCTGGCCGGACAGGTCTTTCACGTCAAACAGAAATGAAGCGGGCGCTTTCTTGAGCGCGCCGCCGCCCGCGTGCTATAGTCAGCGCGATTGTTAAGCCGCGAAGGAGAGCCTGTGCAATTCAAGTTGAAATCGCAGATCATGGATGGGCCGGGCATCAGCCGCGCACTCTCGCGCCTGGCCTCAGAGGTCGTCGAGCGTAACGCCGGCATCGAAAACTTGCTGCTCGTCGGCATCCGCCGCCGCGGCGTGCCGCTGGCCGAGCGCATTGCCGATAAGATCGCCCAGCTCGAAGGCAAGCGCCCGCCGGTCGGCCAGCTCGACATCACGCTCTACCGCGACGATCTTTCGACGGTCGGGCCGCGCCCGGTCGTCAACCGCACAGAGATTCCCGCAGACGTCACCGACAGCACCATCGTGCTGGTTGACGATGTTCTCTACACCGGCCGCACGGTGCGCGCGGCGCTCGACGAGCTGGTTGATTTCGGTCGTCCGAGCCGCGTCGAGCTTGCGGTGCTGATTGATCGCGGCCACCGCGAGCTACCGATTCAGGCCGATTACGTCGGCAAGCAAGTGCAGACCGCCGACGCCGAAATTGTCAAAGTGATGCTCAAAGATTACGACGAAGAAGAACAGGTGATCGTCGTTGAGAATGAGTAAGCAGTGACAAGTGACAGGAGGGGCTGTGCATGCCTGAGATGCCAGCCTTCTCGGTGACAGCGGCTTGTCACTCGTCACTCATCACTCAAGAGATGGCATTCAACCGCAAAGACCTGCTGGGGATCCGCGAGCTATCGGTCGAGGAGATCACCACCATCCTCGACACGGCCACTTCTTTCAAAGAAATTAACGAGCGCCCGATCAAGAAAGTGCCGACGTTGCGCGGCAAGACGGTCATCAACTTCTTCTTCGAATCTTCGACACGCACGCGCACCTCGTTCGAGATAGCCGCCAAGCGCCTGTCCGCCGACTCAATCAACATCTCGGCTTCGACCTCGTCGGTCACCAAGGGCGAAACCCTCGCCGACACGGCGCGCAACCTGCAAGCGATGGCCCCGGACGCCATTGTCATTCGCCACCCGTCGCCCGGCGTCCCTTACCAACTGGCGCGCTTGATCGATGCGTCGATTATCAACGGCGGCGACGGCGCGCACGAACACCCGACCCAGGCGCTGTTGGATGCCTTCACCATCCGTGAGCAGAAGGGCCGCATCAGCGGCCTGCGCGTCGCCATCATCGGCGACATCCGGCATAGCCGTGTGGCGCGCTCGAACACACACCTGCTGACGAAGCTCGGCGCACAGGTGCGCATTGCCGGCCCGCGCCCGCTGATCCCGCCCGATTACGAATCGATTGTCGAAGACAGCAGCGACGCGCTGCTGGTCTGCAACCGCATCGAAGCGGCCATCGAAGGCGCCGACGTGGTGATGATGCTGCGCATTCAGCGCGAGCGCATGAGCGAGGCTTTCTTTCCATCGCTCAAAGAATATTCGATCCAGTACGGGCTGACGCTGAAGCGGCTGGAGCTGGCCGCCAAAGATGCCATTGTCATGCACCCCGGCCCGATGAATCGCGGCGTCGAGATCAGCTCCGACGTCGCCGACGGCAACCGCTCGCTGATTCTTGAGCAAGTGCATAACGGCGTCGCCGTGCGCATGGCCATTCTCTTCTTGTTGATCGGCGCGGAAGGCGAATGAATCAAATGAACAAGCTCCTCATCAAAGGCGGGCGCGTCATCGATCCGTCTCAGCATATCGATAAGGTTACCGACTTGCTGATTGAAGACGGGCGGGTCAAGGCGATAGGCAATGACCTCGCGGCGGACGACGCGGAAGTGTTCGATGCCGGCGGGTTGGTAGTCGCTCCGGGGTTTATCGATCTACACGTTCACCTGCGCGAGCCCGGCCAGGAATACAAAGAGACAATCGCGACAGGGGCGGCGGCGGCGGTCGCCGGCGGCTTTACCGCCATTTGCGCGATGCCGAATACCCGGCCCGTCAACGACAACGCCTCGCTGACGCGTTACATGGTCAGCAAAGCCCAGGAAGCCGGGCTGGCGCGCGTCTATCCCATCGGCGCGATCACGCGCGGCTCGGAGGGGACAGAGCTAGCCGAGATGGCTGACCTGAAAGCCGCCGGCGCCATTGCGGTCTCGGACGACGGGCGGCCTGTGATGAATTCTCAGGTGATGCGCCATGCGATGGAGTACGCTCGCGACCACGGCCTTGTGGTCGTGGATCATTGCCAGGACACACAGCTATCGGCGGGCGGCGTCATGAATGAAGGGCGGATTTCGACGCTGCTCGGCTTGAAAGGCATCAGCCGCGCCGCCGAAGAGAGCCACATCGCCCGCGACATCATGCTCTGCGAGCTGACCGGCGCTCGCGTCCACATCGCGCACCTCTCGACGGCGGGCGCCATCGAGCTGGTGCGCCGCGCCAAAGCCCGCGGGCTGCCGGTGACCTGCGAGATCACGCCGCACCACTTCGCGCTGACCGACGCGGCGGTCGTCGGCTTTGACACCAACACCAAGATGAACCCGCCGCTGCGCACCGAAGAAGACCGCATGGCATTGATCGAAGCGGCGCGCGACGGCCTCGTTGATGCGATTGCCACGGACCACGCGCCGCACCACGAAGACGAAAAGATGCTGGAGTACGATCAAGCACCGTTCGGCGTCATCGGCCTGGAAACCGCGCTCGGAGTCGCGCTCACCGTGTTGCATCACACGAACGGGGTTGCGCTCCCCCGCGTCGTCGAGATGCTGACGGCAGGCCCGGCGCGGGCGTTCGATCTAGCCGGCGGCACATTGGCGGTCGGCGCGGCGGCCGATGTGACGATCTTTGACCCGGAGCGCGAATGGACGGTCGAGCCGCAGCAGTTTAAGTCGAAGAGTCATAACACGCCGTTCGGCGGCTGGCGCTTGCGCGGCCAGGTTGTCACCACCTTCGTCGCCGGCAGCGAAGTCTTCCGCGTTCAATGAGACGCGGCCTGACAATCCACTAAAACATTCATTCCCAGAAGAAAAGCCGAGGGCTGATTCAATCGAGCCCTCGGCTTCGAGTTTGTAGCCGACATCACGGACGACTGAGGCTATTGAACGCCCTGCACTTTGACGATGGTTCCGGTGAAAATCGAGCTGATATAAATGGTGTTCGTCTGTTCGTTGCGGACGATGCTCACCGGCGTGATCAGGCCGCCCGCGACGGCGACCGGCGCGGCGCTCGGCGAGCTAAAGAATTGCAGGCGACCCGGCGCGTTCGCCAGCATGTCTGCGCTGAACTCCAGCGTGTAGAACTGATCCTCCCCGTGCGCTCCCTTCACCGGCAGCACGTCTATGGCCGAAGTCAGGCCGCCGATGAAGGTCGTCTGACTGTCATTCGCGAGATTGACTTTGCGAATTTCTGCCGAGCCCTGGGCGAACGGGAAGCCTATCAGGAAAGGCACGAGGAGCTGTTTGCCGAAAACCCTGACGTTGTTCGGCACCGCTTCCATGATCGGCGGCCCGAACGGCAGCGGGTTGGGCTTGGGGGCAAACCGCGTCAATACTTCGCTGTCGCCGCTGTCGAGGTCAACTCGGTAAATCAGATTCTCGCTGGCGTCGGCGACATAGAGCCCGTTGCCGCGGATGTCGGCGCCGAAGGGGTTCGAGGCGCGCACGTTGTTTAGCAGGTCTGGACGCGGCTCGTCGGCGAAATCACGGAAATTCACCAGGATGTCGGCGACCAGCCGCTCGCCGTTGCCGTTATTGGTTTTTAACTTTCCGCCGCTGGCGAGATTGGCGTAGTTGCTTGCGGTGAAGACAAAGTCGCCGCCCGAAATATCAACCGAGGCGGGGAAGCGCAACGCCAGCACCGAGCTGAAGAGCGGCGAAGTAGGCGATGGGTTCGCCACCTCTGAGCCCGGCGCGGGGCCGGGCAGCGTCGCGTCGCCCGAGCCGATAACCACGTAAAGCGTGCGCCCGCGCAGCACCAGCGCCGCCGGTCCCGATGGCGCCGGCTCGCCGCCCGCGAGGTTGATCGCCGACGGCAAGCCATCTACCAGGGTGCGGCGGCTGCCGCTTGGATCGATGACCGAGATGCGCCCGTCCATGTGGCCTGTGCCGCTTTCGGCCACCAGCAGGTTGCCGCCCGGCGTCAGGGTCATTCTGACCGGCGCTTTCAGGCCGCCGGCAAACACGGTCGCCGATTGCGCCATGGCATGGACGCCCGACAGGATGAGCGCCATCAAGGTGAGCACGGTGAGCGTTGCGAGTTTCTTCATCTGACTTCCTCCTTCAAGATGGTTTGAGAGCTGGTTGCGTACAAGCTCAATGCCGTCTAAGTCAATTGTCGGGGCAGCCCTTTTGCTGCCCCATGCGCATCAAGCTAAGTAAAGAAGCCTGTAGGGGGATGAAAAAGAAACTCCTTCGGTGATAATTGGCATTGTCCATCAACACCAACAACGAAGGAGTTCTCTGATGCGCAACCTATCACACTTGCCCCACACCCTTCAAAACCTGCTGACCGTCCAGGCCAGGCAAGCCGGCTTCTCGTCCGGCTTTGTCCAGCGCCGCTCGAAACTCACCGCCGAGATCTTTGTTCAATCGTTGACCTTCGGTTGGCTGGCTAACCCTTCGGCCAGCTTACAACAACTGGCGCAGACCGCTTCGGTGTGCGGCGCTGACCTTTCGCCGCAAGCTTTAGATCAGCGTTTCACTCAGGCCTCAGCCGCTTGTCTCAAGCAAGTTCTTGAAGCTGCCGTGGCGCAGGTCATCACCGCTGACCCGGTCGCCCTCCCGGTCCTGCGCCGCTTCACCAGCGTCGAGTTAATTGACTCCTCGATCATCTGCCTGCCCGATGCCTTGTTGCCGGTCTGGCGCGGCTGTGGCGGTACGCGCGGCCAAAGCTCGTCACTGAAAGTCGAACTTGGCCTGGAGTTGCTCACTGGCCGATTAAGCGGCCCGCACTTGCACGATGGCCGCACCGCCGACTGTAAAGGGATTCTGCAACACCGTCGGCTGGCGCCGGGGTCATTACGAATCGCCGACCTGGCTTATTTCAAATTAGAGTCGTTGCAGGAATTATCGGCGCAACCGGTGTATTGGATCAGCCGCCTCAAAACGGCCACCGGCTTGTTGGATCAACAAGGCAAGGCGTGGCGACTGTTAGAACTGATTCGCGCTCAAAAGCGTGATCGCATCGAGGTGGAGATCAAACTGGGGCGCAAGGAGCAAATCGCTTGTCGGCTAATTGCGGTGCGCGTCAGCGAGGTGGTCGCCGCCGAGCGCCGCCGCCGCATGCGCGATAAAGCGCGACGTAACTGTCGGCCCCTGAAAAAGGAGAGCTTGGCGCTGGCCGACTGGACCATCTTGATAACCAATGTAGAAGCCGAGAAGTTGAGCTTGCAAGAGGTGCTCGTGGTCGCACGAGCGCGCTGGCAAATCGAGTTGCTGTTCAAGCTGTGGAAAAGTCACGGCCAGATCGATGCGTGGCGCAGCCAGAAGCCGTGGCGCATCCTGACGGAATTGTATGCCAAGCTGCTGGCGATGCTGATTCAGCATTGGGTGTTAGTGGTGGGCGGCTGGGGAGAGGCGGATAAGAGCCTGATGAAGGCCAGCAAGGGAGTACAAATGCTGGCCCTGCATCTGGCTGCGGCAATGGGATCGATCAAGGCATTGACGGAAGCCATCAAGCTGATCGGCAAATGTATTGCGCGGCGATGTCGAGTGGAGAAGCGCAAAAAGGTGCCGTCCAGTTTTCAGCTACTTCTGAATGAGCCTTAGCTTGATGCGCATGGGGCAGCCCTTTTGCTGCCCTTATTTGTTCATGCGCGAACAGGCGGCGAAATAGCTCACGCGCCGGCAAGATTCTTTTTGAGGTCTTTATCTCAAATCGCCAGTTGTGATAATCTGCGCCAGCGGTGAGTCATTCGCGAGGAAGGCAAAGCCTGTGACATCGCTTTCGCCCAAAGAGATTACCCAGCTACTCAGGGCCTGGGGCAATGGCGACCAGTCGGCGCTCGCCCAGTTGACGCCGCTCGTGCATGCCGAATTGCACAGGCTGGCGCGCCGATACCTGTCGCGCGAATCGCCCGGCCATACGCTGCAAGCGACGGCGCTGGTCAACGAGGCGTATATGCGATTGATTGACTGGCAGAACGTCGCCTGGCAGAACCGCGCGCATTTCTTCGGCGTTTCGGCGCAGTTGATGCGCCACATTCTGGTCGATTACGCGCGCCGCCGCCGTTCGCACAAGCGCGGCGGCGAGGCGGTCGAAGTCTCGCTCGACCAGGCCGCGGTTATCTCCAGTGAACGCGCCGCGGATTTTGTGGCGCTCGACGACGCGCTGACCAGTCTGGCGGCTTTTGACGAACGCAAGAGCAAGATCGTCGAGTTGCGCTTCTTCGGCGGCCTGAGCATCGAAGAGACCGCCGAGGTGCTGAAGATTTCGCCGGCCACCGTCAAGCGCGAATGGAGCCTGGCACAGGCATGGCTTTATCGCGAGTTGAGGAAGCAATCATGATGACGAACGCCGAACGCTGGCAGCAGATCGAAGCCATCTATTACGCGGCGCTCGAAATCCCCGCCGCGGCGCGCGCCGACTACCTCCAGCAAGCCTGCGCCGGCGACCCCCAATTGCGCAGCGAAGTCAATTCGCTGCTCTCTTCGCATGACCAGGCGAGCGGCTTTCTCGATTCGCCGGCCCTCGAAGTCGCCGCCCGTGAAGTCGCCGAGTCGGCCAGCACCACCGTCATCAACGCGACACTGCCGCATTACCGCATCCTTTCGGCGCTCGGCCAGGGCGGCATGGGCCGCGTCTATCTGGCCGAAGACACGCGGCTGCGGCGCAAGGTGGCGCTCAAATTGTTGGACATCACGCTGGTCGCCAACCCGCAGTTGCGCGCCCGCTTTGTGCGCGAGGCGCAACTGGCGTCGGCGCTCGACCACCCGAACATCTGCACGGTTCATGAGATCGGCGACGCCGCCGGGCAGCCCTTCATCGCCATGCAGTTTGTCGAGGGGCAATCGCTCAAGCAGGTGATCGCGGGCCGCCCGCTGACGCTCGATTCGCTGCTGTCGCTCGCCCTGCAAGTTGCCGACGCGCTGTCGGCGGCGCACGAGCAAGGCATCATCCACCGCGACGTTAAATCGTCGAACATTATCGTCACGCCGCGCGGTCAGGCCAAGGTGCTCGACTTCGGCCTGGCCAAGCTGGTGGCTGAAGCGGGTGATGCGGCAAACGAGCTGACGCAGACCGGCGCGGTCATGGGCACGCCGGCTTATATGTCGCCTGAACAGGCGCGCGGCGAGCGCGTCGATCATCGCAGCGACCTCTTCTCGTTTGGCGTCGTGCTATATGAGATGGCGACGGGCCGGGTGCCGTTCAAAGAAAAATCACAGCCCGAAACCTTGAACGCCATCATCAATCAGCCGCACCCGCCGGTGCTGGAGCTGAATCGCGAAATCCCGCTGCTGCTTGCCGCCATTATTGACCGGGCGCTTGAAAAGCGTGCCGAAGACCGCTACTCGTCCATGCGGCAGATGATGGCCGACCTGCGCCAGTTCGCCTTGCAAGCAGGGCTTCAGAGCCAGGGCAGCGACGTGCCCGACGGGATCGTCATTCCTTATGTGCCGCCGCGCCGGCAAACCTTCCTGGCTCGCCTCAAGCGTGGCCTACGCGCCGCTTCGGCTACCCCGCGGCTGGCCGCTCGCTTCTGGCTGGCGGTGGTTGCCATCGCGGCGGTCGCGCTTGCTCTGTGGGGTTACATCCATTACCGCAATCGCCAGTGGGCCGCGGCGCAGGTGGCGCGCGTCGAAGAGATGGCGCGGGCCGGCAGATTCTTTGAAGCCTATGATCTGGCGGTGCAGGTGCGCCGCTACCTGAGCGATGAGCCGACCCTGGCGCGGCTGATGCCGACAATCGGCAACACGCTGTCGGTCAACAGCGAGCCGGCGGGGGCGCAGGTCTACCTCAAGCGCTTTTCACCCGACGGCAGCACGACGCGTCAGCCGGTCGGCACGACGCCGATTCGCGACCTGCAAATCGCGCGCGGCGATTATCTGCTGACGATTGAGAAGCCGGGCTTCGCCAGCCTTGAGCGAACGATCTCTGGCGCGCTGTGGGACGAAGGTACGGGAGTCATCATCCCGCCGCCGCTTCGCATCGAAGCTCGATTGATCGAAGCCGGTCGCGTCCCCGACCGCATGGCCTATGTGCCGAGCGGCGACTACCGCATCGTCGCGTGGCGGCGACCGACCGACGCCCGCGTCCGCCTCGGCGACTTCTTCATTGACCGCTTCGAGGTCAGCAACCAGGAGTTCAAAGAGTTCGTCAACGCCGGCGGCTATCAGAAGAGGGAGTATTGGAAATATCCTTTCGTCAAGGATGGCAAAACGCTGACGTGGGAAGACGCGATGCGCGAGCTGCACGACCGCACGGGGTTGCCCGGCCCGCGCGAATGGGCCAACCAGACGTTTGCCGAAGGCCAGGCGCAGCATCCCGTCACGGGCGTCACTTTTTACGAGGCGGCGGCTTATGCCGAGTTCAGAGGTAAGCGGCTGCCGACGCTGTTTCAATGGGAGAAGGCGGCGCGTGATGGCGTTACGAATTTTGTCGGCGATACCATGCCGTGGGGATTGATGGAGAAGGGCATTGACCTGCGCGCCAATTTCAAGCGTGAAGGCACTGTGCCGGTCAACAGCTTCGAGTTCGGCATGAGCCCTTTCGGCTGCTACAACATGGCCGGCAACGTCTCCGAGTGGTGCCTGAACGAAACCTCGCAAGGGTACTTTATCGCTGGCGGCTCATGGGAAGACCCGACCTATCTGTTCGGCTATTATGGCACCTATCCGGCATTCTACAGCTCAAACAAAATCGGCTTCCGCTGCGCGATGAGCGCGACCGATTCGGCGGAAGATCAGAGCGCCATGCGCATTGACATCGCGGCGGAAGTGCCGCGCTACACGCCGGCAAGTGACGCCACGGTGAAGGGGTGGATGAAGCTCTACGGGTATGAGCGGACGCCGCTTGATGCACAGGTCGTCGAGGTGACAGAGACCGAGACGTGGCAGCGCGAGAAGATCACCTTCAACGGCGTCGGCGGCGAGCGCGCAATGGCTTACCTCTACTTGCCGAAAAATTTTCATCGCCCCTTGCAGGTCATCCACCTGCTACCGGCGGCGGATGTCACGTCGCGCGCCCGCACGCTGACCGATTCGATGGAGATTAACTTCGCGTCGCTGGTCGGGGCAGGGCGGGCATTGTTTGCCGTGGTGCTGAAAGGCTTCATCGGGCGCGACCGGCCCGCGGGTGCGGCGGCGGCTCAGAATGATCCCGCCGAATATCGCGACCGGGTGTTGACCGATCTGATCGAGCTGCGGCGTGGATTGGATTACCTTGAAACGCGGCAAGACATCGATGCCAGCCGGATCGCTATGTTCGGCCCGAGCGGCGGCGTGCTGAAGCTCCTTCTGCCGGCGATTGAACCCCGCTACCGAGCGGTGGCTTATAACGGCACGGGCATTCGCAAAGACTATTTGCAATTGCTGCCGGAGATCAATCCCATTAACTATGTCGGGCACATCCGAGCGCCAAAGCTCCTGGTGCAAGGCCGCTACGACGAGGCCGACCCATTGACGACACAGGGCGAGCCGCTGTTCCAACTGCTCGGCGAGCCGAAGCGCCGCATCCTTTTTGATGGCGGTCACATCCCGCCGCCGCAGATCATGTACCCGGCCCTCAATAACTGGTTGGATGAAACGATGGGCGCTGTGATTCGCAACTGAACTCTTCTCAATTCATTGCGCAGGCGGGCGTGTCGCCGCGAGTGATTCGTGGACTTCGCGGGCAACGCGGTCGGCTTCTTTGATTACGTCGCCGGTCGAAACGCCGTGCAGGTAATTGCCGATCAGTCGCAAGCCGGACGTCTGGTCGAGCAAGGCTTCGATGCGGGCGACGCGGTCGCGGTGGCCGATGTTGTATTGCGGGATAGCGCGTTCCCAGCGCGTGACGCCGACGACGGTGGGCTCTGCGGTGATGCCGAGCGCCTTTTGCAATTCGCCGTGCGCCGTGGCGCTTAGCTCGGCGTCGGGCAGCCGCGCCGCATCGGGGTTACGCGCCCCGCCGACGAAGACCGTCAGCAACGCCTTGCCCCGCGGCGCGCGATCCGCAAACAGGCTCGAATTCCACACGCAGCCGAGGATGTTCAGCCCCTCGCTCGGCGCCACCAGAAAACCGAAGCCGTCGAGCGGCGTCGCCACACTCGCAACGTCATACGCCAGATAGACAATCGCCAGCGGCGGGTAGTAGATGCCTTCAAGCAACTGGGCCAGCTCAGTCGAGAGCGGCGCGACCAGTGAGCCTGCGGCCTTTGCCGGGGTGGCGATGATGACCTGATCGGCGGTCACCTGACGCCGCGCGCCATTCTGATTGAATGTAACCTGAACCGCACGGCCTGAATCCGCAACCCGCAAGCCGCAATCGGCAATTCCGGTCATCAAGTCTTCGCCGATTCTCGCCGCAAGCCGACGAGGCAAGACCGTCATACCGCCCTTAAAAGAGATGAGCCGCCGGCGCGTCGGCGCGGCTTTATCAAGCACGGCGCTGACGGCTTTCCTGGCGCGGCGGGCTTCGCGCGCCTTGGCAATGCTGCCGCGAATCAAGCCACCATAGCTCGTTTCAAGGTTCCACAGTCGCGGGAAGGCGGCCTGCACGCTGATCTTTTCGGCGTCGCCCGCATAGATGCCCGACACGAACGGCGCGACCATGCGCTCTGCCGCTTCACGCCCGATCCGTCGGCGCGCGAAGGAAAAAACGCTCTCTTCTTCGCCGGCCCTGCGCCTGCCGATGAACGGCTCGGCGAAGACGCGCAGCTTGCCTGTGGCGCTCAACAGCTTGCTCTTGATGAATGCGCCGGCGCCCGCCGGCACCGCGTGAAGCCGGCCTTTGACATAAACATAGGCCGGCGCTTTCGGGTCGCCTTCGGCCAGTTGGCCCATCAGGCCAAGCTCTTCAATCAGCGCCATCAACTCCTCAGTGCCCTGCGAGCTGTTCGGGCCGCGCTCGATCAAGTAGCCGTTGACGACCTCGGTCTGCATGACACCGCCGACGCGGTCTGAAGTTTCGATGAGCAGTACGTCACCGCCGAGCGACTTTAAACGATAAGCGCAGACCAGCCCGCTGATGCCCGCGCCGATGACGACGACTTGTTTGTGATCGTTGCTCATCGCTGACTAAAGGCTCGCCCGGTCGCAAGCGCAGAGTTGATTCGCTGTGGCCCCACTCGCCGCCGCCGGGCAGTAGCGACAGTTGATCCTTGCGGCTGACGCCGCACCGGGCGCAAGCGCGCGCTCGACCAGGCGGGCGAGCGCGTCAATGAAATCCGCGCGGCAATTCATCGTCGGCACGCGCCGGTAATCCTTGATGCCGACCTCATCGGCAAGCTCGCCGTAAAGCAAGTCCATCTCGTAAAGCGTCTCGCTATGCTCAGAGACGAAGCTCACCGGCACCATCAGCAATTGCCCAATGCCTTCACTCGCGAGGCGGCGCAGCGTCGCGTCGGTCGCCGGCCCCAGCCATTCGACCGGCCCGACCTTGCTCTGAAATGAGAGCGTGAAGGGGCGCTGCTTGCCGAGCCGCTGCATCACCATCTCGACGGTGCGCTCGGTCTGTTCGAGGTAAGGGTCGCCCTGCTTGATGTAGCTCACAGGGACACTGTGGGCGCTAAAGAGAATGTGCGTTTGATCGGGATTGGGGAATTCAGCGAGCTTTTCAGCAACCGACGCGGCGAGCGCGGAAATGTAGCCTTCGTCACCTTCGTAGCTACAGACCACAGAGGTGCGCGGCAGGCGATAGCGGCGCTCTTTGATCAGCTCGTTCATGCGGTTGAGGCTTGAGCCGGTCGTCGAGATCGAAAATTGTGGGTAGAGCGGCAGCACGACGAGATGGCTGATCTCATCGCGCAGAATCTGTTCGAGCGCCTCTTCGGTGAACGGCTTCCAGTAGCGCATGGCGACATAAGCGCGGGCATCGATGCCGCGGCTCTTGAGCGCCGTCTCAAGCGCCCGCGCCTGCTCGTCGGTGATGCGGCGCAAGGGCGAGCCGCCGCCGATCTTCTCATAGTAGCCGCGCGATTTCTTGTAACGCTGCGTCGAGATCATCCACGCCAGCGGCTTCTGCATAAAGCGCCACGGCAGGCGGATGATGTCCGGGTCGGCAAACAGATTGAAGAGAAACGGGCGCACGTCGTCGAGCGTGTCCGGCCCGCCGAGGTTGAACAACAGCACGCCGATGCGTTCCTGCGAGTGGGGTTGGCTGGTCATACGAATGCGGGCTCGGCTTCAGGCGCGCGGCCGCTTGGCGGCGTTGATGAATGCCTGCGCGTTTTCAACCGGCGTCATCGGCAGGATGCCATGTCCGAGGTTGAGGATGTGGCGGTGGCCGCCGCCTTCCTTCAACAGCGCCTGTGCCTTTTCCGTAATAATCTCCGGGGTCGAAAGCAGCACGCACGGGTCGAGGTTGCCTTGCAGCGTGAACCCGTCGCCGACGCGGGCGCGAGCGTCTTGCAGATTGACGCGCCAGTCCAGGCTCAAGACATCTGCGCCGCAGCGCGCCATCTGTTCGAGGAAGATGCCGCTGCCGTTGATGTACATGATGGCCGGCGCGGCGGCGCGGTTGATGGCTTCGAAAATCTTCTGCTCGTAGGGCAGGGCGAACGTTTCGTAATCGCGCGGCGACAGCTCGCCGGCCCACGAGTCGAACAACTGGACGACCTGCGCCCCGGCTTCGATCTGGGCGTTGAGATAAAGGATCACCGTGTCGGCGATCTTGTCTAACAACGCATGAAGGGTCTTCGGCTCGGCGAACATCATGCGCTTGACCTCTGCGTAATTCTTCGAGCCGCCGCCCTCGATCATATAAGCCGCCAGCGTCCAGGGTGCGCCGGCGAAACCGATCAGCGGCACCGCGCCATCAAGCTCGCGGCGCAAGGTTTTGATGATCTCGATTACAAAGCCGGTCTTCTCTGTGGGGTCGGGGACGATCAGCTTATCCACCTGCTCGCGTGTGCGAATGGGGTCGGGCAGCTCAGGACCTTTCTTTTCGGTGAGCTGCACTTCCTGGCCCATCGCTTCGACGGGGATGAGAATGTCGCTGAACATAATCACCGCATCAACACCGAGGATGCGGTAAGGTTGCAGCGACACTTCGACGGCAAGCTCGACCGTCTTGCAGAGGGTCAGGAAGTCTATGTCCTTGCGGATGGCGCGGTATTCGGGCAGGTAGCGGCCCGCCTGGCGCATCATCCAGACAGGTGTGCGCTCGGTGCGCTCGCCCTTTGCGGCTCGAATCAAGAGATCATTTTTCATATTGAAAGCAAGTTCCATTCTAACCGCCGTGCCGTGGGCGCTCAAGCACGCGGCTTTGAAGGCAACCGGCTGACGAACGGGCTGCCGGTCTCGTAAAAGCGCCAGTCCAGCTCGGTTGCGCGGGTGATGCCAATGCGCGGGCTCGCTGAAATCATCGGCTCAGCCTCGCGTGCCAGAACGCGAATGTCGCGGCCCAGCGGTTTGCCGTTCATCGTCAAGTCTATGCCGAACGCCGCACAGAGGCGGCCCGGCCCGCTGGCCAATTGCCGGAGATTGGTCGTGCCGCGCCGCTCGCTCATCAACTCGATGCCGAGCGTCGGTTCGACGGCGCGAATCAAGACCGCGCCGACGCCCGCGCGTTCGGTCGTGATGTTCAAGCAGTAATACATTCCATAAATCAGGTAGACGTAGATGTGACCGAAGCTTTCGCGCATGATCGCCGCCTGGCGGCTGCGGGTTACGGCGTGCGAAGCGGCGTCCGTGGTGTAGGCTTCGGTTTCGACGATGCGCCCGGCGCAACCGCCCGCAACAAGCGTTGCGCCGATCAAATCGCGCGCCACGGTCACGGTGTCGCGGGCGAAGAATTCGTGGTCGAGATCAGCCATAAAGACTCCCTATTGTCGCTTGTCCTTTGCCCTTTGTCATTGATTTTTGGCGGCCACGACGCGAAGTCGAGCAAAACCTCGCGACGAAGGGCAAGGGAGAATCTGCTTTTTGCAATTTCGCTTTTTCCGCCGCTGCCGGCTGTGCTATAAAGGTTTGGCTTTACATCGGGCGACTTAGGGAATCAGCAACAAAAGATATGTGCAGGCGCAGGGACGATTCTCATGCAGGAACAACGGCTCAAGCTGATCTTGGACTCTGTCATTCGGCTGGCGCGGCGCGGCGCGATGTCGAATGCCGTGAACCTGCTGACCAAGTTGCGGCCCGTTGACATCGCGCAAATCCTCACGCAGCTTCCGCAATCCGAGCGCGAGGCGATCTTTAGCGTCCTGGTCGGCAGCGACCTGACGCAGGCCGCCGAGGCGGTTTCGGAGATGGAGACACAGAGTGCGGTCGGATTGCTTGCCGCGCTCAACCGCGGCGATGTGACGCGATTGCTGCAAGAGTTGCCCTCGGACGACGCCGCGCTGCTGGTCGCCGAGATGCCCGAAGCGTTGCGCGACGAGCTGCTCGAAACCATGAAGGCCGAGCACTCGACGGTCGTCAACGAGCTGCTCGGTTTTGCCGATGAGACTGCCGGGCGCATCATGACGCCCGACTACTTCGCCCTCGATGAAGAGCTGACGATTTCAGAAGCCATCACGGCACTGCAAAAGCGCAGCGAAGAGTTCGAGATGGCCTTTTACATTTACGTGGTTGATTCGCGCAACCACCTGCTCGGCGTCGTCAGCCTGCGGCAGTTGCTGTTGAACTCGCCGTCAACGCCGCTGCGCAAGATCATGATCGGCGACGTCATCAAAGTGACGACCGACACCGACCAGGAAGAGGTCGCGCGATTGGTGGCCACTTATAACCTGCTGGCCGTGCCGGTCGTGGACCCGGAGAACAAGCTCGCCGGCATCATCACGGTGGACGATATCATTGACGTGATGCGCGAAGAGGCGACCGAAGACATCTATGCGCTGGCCGGCGTCGAAGCCGACGACCGCGCCATCGGCTCGGCCATGAACTCTGTGCGGCGGCGGCTGCCGTGGCTGCTGCTGTCTTTGGGCGGCGCGTTGATCGCGGTAGCGATTGTGCGCTGGCTGCTGCCCGCAAGCGACCCGCAGTTCGCGTTGTTGCTGGCCATCCTGATTCCAGTGGTCGCGACCATGGGCAGCAACGCCGCGACCCAGACCATGACGGTCGTGGTGCGCGGCATCGGCCTGGGCGAGGTCAGCTGGGAGACGCGCTGGCGCGTTACTTTGAAAGAATCGCTGGTCGGGCTGACCAACGGCCTGGTCATCGGCGTCGTCGTCATGCTCATCGTGGCGCTGTGGTTTACGCCCGGACTGGGCGGCGTTCTGGGGCTGACGATGGTCCTGAGTTTGTTGTTTGCCGGCATGCTCGGCACGATGATCCCGGTGTTGCTCAAGCGATTCAAGCTCGACCCGGCGCTGGCGTCATCGGTCTTCGTCGTGACGTTCACGGACATCGTCACGTTCTTTTTCTACCTCGGCATCGCGGCGCTGCTCTTCAAAGCTTTCAAGCTGTAACGCCGCGGCTGTCGTTCGGTTGTAGCCGCAGTTACTAATTCACGTTTGATGAAGGAGGAACCTTTATGAGCAATCAACCGCCGTATGGGAACCCGCCGGGTGGAGGGGGTTACCCGCCGCCGCCGCCGGGCGGAGGCTATCCGCCGCCGCCGGGTGGGGGAGGCTATCCGCCACCGGGAGGCGGCTACCCGCCACCGGGCGGAGGCTATCAGGGAGGAGGCGGGGGCTATCCGCCGCCGGGCGGCAATTACCCGCCGCCGAATGGCGGCAACAAGACCAAGACCTTCGGCATGGCCTACAACACGGCTGCACTGTTGTGCTATCTGCCGACCTGCCTCTGCTGCGCCAACCTGATCTTCAGCATCATCTGGATGGCGACGGAGCCGAAAGAGAATCGCTTTGTGCGCTTTCATGCGCTGCAAGGGTTGTTGCTGTTCGGCGTCAACTTCATCATTCAGGTGATCCTCAACATCGCCAGCGTCGCCACGCGCAGCGCAGCGGTTGCGACTGACAACGGGATGGTTTACTTCGCCAGCGGCGGCATCTTGGGAATTATCGGTATGCTCGTCGGCCTCGGCTTCCTGGTCATTCACATCATCGGCATGGTCAAAGCCAACCAGGGCCAGTGGTGGAAGCTGCCGTTGATCGGCGACATCGCCGAGAAGAATGCGTAATTCGCATCGCTTCGCTTGAGTTTGAAGCTTGCCTGGCGATTGGGGTGGGCGGTTTGCCGTCCGCCCCAATCGCCGTCGCTGTCGGCCCGCGTCAGGCGCGCGAAGTCTCATCATCGGCAATGATCGACAGCGAGCGTTCCGGCTTGCCGTGCGTGATGGCGGCGAGCATATCTGCCGTCGCGCGAAACCAGCCGCTCTTCCAGATCACCAGCGTCGAAAGCAGGAGAGCCAGGGTCGCCGCCGCGCCGCCTTCCGGCCCATAATCGCCGCCCGAAATCCACCAGGGCGGTTTCGCCTCGCCGTGCAGCCACGCCAGCTTTTCAAACGCCGGGATGCCGCTGACATTCAGCCCGAAGACAAAAACCATCACGAAGTTCCACGAATAGTGCAGCGCCGTTGCCAGCCATAGGCTCCGCGTCTGCAAATAGGCGACGCCTAACCAGACGCCTGCGAGCACCGTGTTGAAGATGGCGAACGGCGAAACGTTGTTGTTATCGATGTGCGCCAGGCCGAACAGTATGGCGGTGATGCCAAGCGCCGGAAAAGCGCCGAGGTTGTGCAATAACGCCTGAAAGACGAAGCCGCGAAAGATCAGTTCTTCAACCGCCCCGGCGATCAAAAAGAAAACCAGCAAGTAGCCGAAGCCGAATATCAACGCCGCCTTATCGGTGAGTTGAATAGCGAAATGCGCCGCACCCGCCGCCGCAATCAGTCCGACAGCGAAGGCGAGCGACGCCGCGCCGATCAGTGAGCCGAGGACAAAATCTTTCGCCCAGCCGCGATGCAGCTTGAAGCCGACTGACCGCAGCGTCCGACGCTCCAGCCAGCGGGCACAGACGAAAGAGGCGATGAAAGCGGCGGCGAGCGTTTCCAGCGCCCCGATGAGCATCACCAGCAGACGCCAGCGATCCGACGATGTTTCGGAGAGTGAGTCCGTCACGAGAAAGCGCAGCGACGGGATCAGTCGGGCGAGCGTGTCGCCGACGCCCCGGATGAAGATAATAGCCATCACGAACGCCAGGAAGAACAGGAGCACGCGCCAGCCCGAGCGCAATTCTTTTTCCCGGTTGATGAAGACGGCGGCGAGCGAATCGCTCAGGCTCTTTGGCGGGCCGTCCGGGTCATTGGTCATACCAGCGACTCTATGAATCACCTCTGTCAGTGTCAAGCAATCACCGCAAAAGAAATCGCCGCGCGAGTGCTGCTTGCGCGGCGAACGAATGGAGGGTAGTGAGTTGCTTCAGAGGAAAACTGAAAACCGTGAAAGGCTCCGCAAGGAGCGTTAGTGTGCGGGCGGCTTCTCGGCATTAATAGGCCGCGCCTTTGCCGCGATGTAGCCGCGCCGCGTGCGGACGACCAGCCGGTCTTCGGGCTTTGTCGAAGGCTGCGCCACATCCAGCTTGATCTTGCGAAAGCTGCCGTCGCGCTTTGTATTCGAAGACACAAAGCCGATGACATAGCGAGTGCGCAGATGATCGATCAGGTCATTAAAGACATGGTTGAGCATCTCGGGCTTGTCGCTGAGGACTTCGCCGCCGGTCTCTTCGGCCAGCCGGTTGAGGTTCGACGCTTTCGCCTTGAAAACGCCGCCGATGCCCGTGACCGTGCGCATGATGCCGCTTTCGAGCCGCTGCTCGGCGGTCTTCGGGATGATGCCGCAGACGACCGCGCCGCTTTCCAGCACCGCGCGGCGCACTTCGTCGCCGCTCGGCCCAGGACAATCAAAGTCAGTGGTGATGCCGGTCAGCACGATGATGACGCGGCGGCCATCAGGATTGCCGGCGTGATTCATGTAATTTGCCGCCTCGTCAAAGGCGCGGTTGAAACAGTGGCTCGCCTGCTCGTCGTGCGGCGGAATGCGGTGCAGCGCGCTTTCGATGCGCCGCCGGTCACGCGTGAAGCCGGCGACCAGATCAACCGTGTTGTGAAAGGCCATCAGCGCGACTTCATCCTGCGGGCGCAGCCGGTTCAAGGCGGCCATCGTCGCTTCGTGAACCCGGTCACTGAACGGGTCCATGCAGCCGCCGCGATCAATCAGCAAGATCACAGAGAGCGGCAAGGTATCCTGGCTAAAGTGAGTGATCGTCTGTTTCACGCCGTCTTCTGTGAGGGTGAACGATTCCTTCTTCATGTCGCCGGCGATGCGGCCTGTTTTCTGTTGCAGCACCTGTGCATCGAGGACGATGAGGTCTACCGCCAGCTTGACAGAGTCCGCCTTGTCGGGGGCCGTCGTCGCCGCTTCTTTCGGGGGCAGGTCGCGACGCAGGGCGGGGCGCTCAAGCGGCGGGCGGTCAAACGGCAGATCACCCGACTGCTGAGTCGTCGGATGATGCGTATTCGTCTGTGCGGCCCCCGTATCAGCCGGCGCGGGCCGCGGCGTTTCAGGTTGAGGCCGCCCATTCTTTGGCGATTGCGAGGCGTAGCCGACAACCGCAATGGCGGCGATGAGGGAGTGGAGCAAGAACGCGCCGAAGCGATTTCTGTTCATCGTCGGTCTCCTTTGGGCAGGTCGAGCGGTAACGGGTAGGCGGCCGGTGGCACCGACCAGGCAGATGACCGAAGCGAAAGAGGATGAAGCAGATGGGGTGTTATCTCTTTAACTTATTCGTCTATCATCTGCCCAGTCCATGCCACCGGTGAGTCGTTGCCAATTGCCGGTTGTCAGTCGTCAGTTGATGTCGCCTTAACTAGCAACTGACGACTGACAACCGGCAACTGCTCAGGATTTTTTGCGCTGCTCTTGTTCGGCGCGGCGCTCCTGCTTCTGCTGATGATGCGATTCGCCCGAAGAATCGGAGCGCGGCGACTTGGTCTGATTCGGCGTCGCGGTGTTTTGCTCAGGCGGCTTTTCGCGATGGCGGTTCTGTTCTTCGTTCCGCTGACGATTGCGTTCTTCGTCGCGCTGGCGATTCTGTTCTTCATTGCGCTGCCGGGCACGTTCCTCATCACGCTGGCGGTTCTGTTCCTGCTCACGTTGCCGAGCGCGCTCTTCTTCATTATGGCGCTGTTGTTCCTCTTGGCGCTGGCGGTTGCGTTCTTCTTCCGCCTGCCGCTGGCGCTCTTCATGGCGTTGCCGTGTGCGCTCTTCGTCACGTTGTCGGTTCTGATCTTCTTCGCCGCGGCGCTGGCGTTCTTCCTCGTGCTGTTTAGCGCGGTCTTCGTTTTGTTGCCGGGTACGCTCTTCGTTGCGCTGGCGCACCTGCTCTTCGTCGCGCTGTTTGCGCTCGCGGGCTCGCGTCTCCTCGCCGGCAGAGTTGTCCTGATTCACCGGCTGCGCCGCCTCGTCATTCTTGCGCCGTGCCTTGCGCTCGGCGCGGTCACTGTCGCCATCAGTACGGTCTGCCGGCAGGATGCGAGGCTGCGCGCCGTCGCGTTCCTGGCGGTTCGGCTTCTGACGAGCTGGATAGTCTTCCTGCCCGTCTGCCGGGCGAGCCACCACCGGCGGCTTCAGGCGCGATTCGTCACCGCGCTCGCGTTTTGCGCGCCGTGCCGGCTCGTCATTTGACATCACGGGCGGGCGCGGAGTGATCAAGCGGCGCTCGCGTGGTGGGTTCGTCGTCGCCTGGGAATCGCTTGGACGATTGCGCGTCACCACCGGACGGTGAATGATTTCGTTAGCCGGGATCGCGACGCGATGGCTCTCGCCGTCGCGCAAGACCGGAGCGATGGCGATGGGCGATGGCTTGATCTCAGGCAATCCGGCCCGTGCGCCGCGTTTGATCCAGTTGCTCAGATCGGTGTCGGGCGCGACCGGGCGGGCCTTGGCGCGGTCGGCGCGTGTGAAGCCGTCGACCGGCAACAGGGTGACGCCGCGCTCATGATGCGGCGGCAGAATGAAGGTGTTGCGACCGGGACGCTGCCAGTCGTCACGCGTCGTCGGGTTTTGCAGGTGCGAGTGATCGCCGCCGCGTTGCGATCTATCAGGCCGCCGCCAATGCTGGCCGGGCGCTAGCGGATACCAGCCAACGTAGTGGCCGCGCGGCGAGGGCGCGTCGAAGAAACCAACCAGCGCCGGACGCCAGCGATAGTAGGCTCGCCATCTGTAATTGTCATTACGGCTGACAGACCTACCGTATCCCGGCACCCAGGCCCAGCCATACGCGGGACCAAAGACCCAACGACCGTAGTGGTAAGGCGCCCATCCCCAGGGCTCGCTCGACACCCACGTCCAGCCGGCGTAAGGCGTCCAGAGCCACTGGCCCTGGCGGTACGGCGCCCAGCCTGCGGTGACACGCGGTCGCCAGCAGCGGCCATAGCTCGGATCGTCATACCACGAGCCATAGGACGACAGATCGCTCACGCCGTAAAAGTCGCTGTAGGTCGTCTCGTATTGCGTAACGTCAGCGGGCGTACCGCTCACACCCTGACCGATAGTTGCGTCGCGCGTCGTGCTCCATAAATCCCAGTCGTCCTGTGTCGTGTCGTAAGCGACTTCGAGCCGCCCGCTGGCCGACGTATCAATCAACAAGCGGCGGCCTTCGCGGAGCTTGAAACTCCCTTCATCAGTCGAAACCTCGGCAGCGCCGCGCCGTACGATCACTTCGCTGTTGTCATCGCCGCGCACGTTGATCCGATAGAGCCCATCCTCTTGCAGCAAGAGCGCGGCATTCGGCACGTCCACTTCAAAGCGCTTGAATGCCGAGGCGAATTGCTCGACGCGAACGAACGCCATCCCTGCCGGCATCTCGAACTGCACACCATCGTCGCGCAGGTCGGTAATCGTCAGCGCGGTGTTTTCCGAAAGCCGGATGTAGCTGCCGCGCCCGAGCTGCAATTCAACGCGGGCGCCATTGCCGGCATAGACTTGATCGCCGGCAAACAGGGGGAGATTCTCTATCGCCGCGGCCCATTCGCTGGTGCCGGCGCGCTGAAACGACACGTCGCCTTCGACGAAGCTGACGCGCACCACACGCCCGGCGGGTGCTTCATCTTCGACATCGGCGTCGGTGTTGTCAGGCGTTTGCGCAAAGCTGGAATTGCTGATCAACAGCAGAGACAGGAGCGTGAGGAGCATGGGGAGAGCGCGTTTCATATCATTACCCTCAAACGAAAAGCTGTTTAACTCTTTTGGCAATTCGCCCAGGAGCAATGCCTGTGCCGCACCCCGCTGCTATGCGCCCTAGCTTAACACACTCGCGGTTAAATTGTTCAATAAATAAAAGAAGTGACGATTGAAAAGATGCGGCGTCGGTTGCCCGAAGTTAGCCAGAGCGGCGCGCGCTATACGAATTAGTGTAATGCCTGTTTGATTACGGGCAGAAGGCGTGCGGGCGAATCGCCGGGCGGTATGGCTTGCCGCTTACTATCTGTCGGCGGTCTGTGTGCGATAGCCGGTGCGGGCGCGCACTAGAACATTCTTGCGGGCGACTTCGACTTTGAGCTTATGGAGCTTATTATCCCGTCGCGCGGCGGTCGGGTAGTAGCCCAAGACGTAAAGATTGTGCAACTCGTCGGCGATGGCGGCAAAGGCGGCGCGAGTGTTCTCGAAGGTCTCGGCCTGGTAAACCCGGCCACCCGTGCGCGCCGTGATCGCGAGCATGAACTGATCGGCCTCACCATACAGCTTGTCGAGATTATCCGAGATCGGATCGGCTTCGCGGGGTTGCGGCAAGCCCATCGGGGCGCGCGACCCCGGGTCGTAGACGACGGGCGGCTGGCGACGCGGCGACCCCATGCCGCCCATATCAATTTCGATCTTGGGCTTCTGCGGCGTGGGGATTTCCGGATTATCACTTGTGATGTCCGGCCCGCCAAAATCAGGCGGCAGCGGAATGCGCCCATCCACGTCGAAGGGCAATCGCTTTTTGGGGCGCTCGGCTTCTTGCTTGCGAGCTTCGGCCTCGATGAACCAGCGCGTGTCAAAGCGTACCACGTAAATCACCGCGCCGACCTCTTCGGCCATCTGCATGGTCTTCTCGGCAGTCGCTTCGATGCTTTTCATGTCAACGCCGTCGCTGAAGAGGATGACGGCGCGGCGGCCTTCCTGGCCGCGGAGCTTGTCCAGAGCGCGTACCATCGCTTCATAGAGCAGCTTGCCGAAACCTGACTCGACACCGCGAATGGCCGATTCAAGCTCTTTCTGGTCGTGAGTGAATTCGGTCAGCTCATGGATGTCATTGTCGAACGAGATGACCATCGTGCGGTCGCCGGCGGCGAGTTCTTTGGTGAACGTCACGGCGGTGTTTTGAATCGCCCGCAAGCGATCCTGAGCGCTGTTGGAGGTGTCGAGGACAAGCACGGCGTTGAATGGTTGTTTGAGCGCGGTGAAGAGCGCGACCTCTTGCCGCTTGCCGTCTTCAAAAACGGTGAAGTCAGCTTTTGTAAGGTCGGTGATAAACTTGCCGCCGCGCTCGGTGACGATGGCCGGAACCTGCACGAGCGTCGAGTTGAGCCGCACAGGCGTCTGGTCGTCGGTCTTCTGCGGGTCCTGCGCGTAGGCTGGCGCGGCGACCATCGCCACCACCAGGAAAAGCCACAATGTGAGACGGGCTCGACCCCGCGGATTGCTTATCATAAATCGATCACCTGAACCAGCTTGATGGATGAACGCGCCGGCAAATGATTATTGCAGCGCGGCGCAGAGAAGCCAAATTAAACACTTCCACGGACCCCTTCGTCACGCGTCAATGCTTCGGTAAGCGCCTGGACCAGTGCGGCGGCGTTATAGCGTCGGGGTTGCACGATGTCCGTGAGGCCGTGGGCGCGCAAGGCCTCCGAGGTCACCGGGCCGATGCTAGCGACGACGATACCGCTCAGGCGATTGGCAAGATCATCCGTGCCGATGAGCGCCGCGAAATTGTTGACGGTTGAAGGGCTAGTGAACGCGATGGCATCAACGTGACTCTCTGTGATTAGGCGAATCAGGCTGGCGCGGTCAACACTCGGGCGCAGGGTTTGATACGTTTCGACCGAATCAACATGCGCGCCGTGTCGCGCCAGTTCTGCCGGCAAGACTTCGCGGGCCACACGGGCGCGCGGCAAGAGGAATCTGAGGCTGGCGAGCTTTTCCTCGCCGCCGACCGCGTCAATGAGAGCCGCCAGCACCCCTTCGCCGGTTGAATCTCTTGCGGTCAGATCGACCTGCCCGCCGGCTGAAATGAGGGCTCGCGCAGTTGCCGGGCCAACGACACAGGTTCGTGAGCCTGACAGCACGCTCAAACCGTCCTGCCGTCGTTCGGCAAGCCGGCGAAAGAAGAATTCGACGCCGTTGACGCTGGTGAAGATCAGCCAGTCATAAGATTCCAGCCGGGCAATTGCGTCATCAAGACCTTGCCAACTGCTCGGCTCGGCGATTTCTATGGTGGGAAAGTGAATCACCGTCGCGCCCAGTTGTTCGAGCCCTACAGCCATTTCGGTGGACTGCGCCGGCGGGCGCGTCAGCATCACTTTCTTGGCGGCGAGCGGACGCTGGCTTATTTCCGTGTTACCTTGACCTGAAAAATGGCTTGCGTTACTCATTTTTTTGCGCCTCGCCCGCCACATCTGGGGCAAAATGACCTAAATGCAGGCAAATTATACAGTTAGCCGTCAAGCATCAGCAATCTAGATCGCCGCTTCCGGGGTTAAATGTTGAAATAACAGGTTTTGAGTGGTGAATGGCGGGCTGGCCTCACTGCCAAGCCGGTAATAGCCTGCTAAGTTTCAAGGCTCTTACAGTTACACGGAATGAATCGCTGAGACCCGGACAAAACCCGCTTTCAGCGCCATTTTGCCGGCTGTCAATGCGGGCGTGCGACGCCAGGTATTTCTTGACTTAACCCATAATTACTTGATATAAAAGACTCATCAACCGACGCAGGCATAAGTTGACGTAGGGTTCGTTGATTCGCAACTAACGAGGACAAGAATGAGCAGCCTGATTACTAAAAGCAACAAAAGCCGCTCGCCCGCGTCTCACAAAGTCCGTACTACGAAGGCTAAGAAGGTTGCTGATAAGAAGCCTCAGCGTCCCGGCAAGATCACCGCTGCTCCTAAAGCCAAGAAAGCTGCTCCTGCAAAAAGCAAGAAACCAGCATCGCCTGCAAAGAAACCCGTAGCCGCCGCCGCCAAGAAGTCGCCGCCAAAGAAGGTGGTGAAAGCTGCGCCGAAGCCGGCCAAAAAGCCCGCGGCTAAAACAGCGCCGCCGCGCCCGGCTGCTCGCCGAGTCGCCGCGCCTGTGAAGCCTGTCAAACCGGCGCCGCCGCCACCGAAAAAGACGCCGCCCGCGACGCTGCTTGCGGTCAAAGCCTTTGAGCAGGCGTTGCGCCTGTTCAACCGCCATGACTACAGCGGCGCCAAAGGAGCGTTTGATAGCATACTGGATCGGTTCGGCGATCAGGCAGACATCGTCGCACCGGCGCGCACCTACATCGCCATTTGCGATCAGCGCATGGCGCGGACGCCGGCGGTGCCGCGCAACCCCGATGCGCTTTATGATCAAGGCGTCGTGCAGCTCAACAAAGGCAATTTCGCTGAAGCCGTGGCGCTCTTTGAAAAAGCCTTGAAGGCCGAGCCGCGCGCCGACCATATCTGGTATTCACTGTCTGCCGCCTACGCGCGTTTGCACCAGCCGCCCAAATCTCTCGACGCTTTGCGCCGCGCCATTGTGATACGCTCAGTGCATCGCTCCCACGCTCGGCGCGACCCGGACTTTGCCAGCCTCCACACCAACGAAGAGTTCCAACAGTTGACCGGCTTCGGCTTTGACTTTGACGAGGAATGAGCCGCGATAGCGGTCAAGGGGATCACGTGAGAGAAGCGAATCGTGGATTGCGCATTGTGTCAATCGGCGGCGGCACCGGTCTATCGAGCCTGCTTTCAGGTCTAAAGGCGCACGTCGGCGAAGACTGTCTCGCCGTCGCGCCCGACGCGGCCTGGATCGAAACGCTCACCGCGGTGGTGACCGTCACCGACGACGGCGGCAGCTCGGGCCGCCTGCGCGAAGAGTTTCAAATCCTGCCGCCCGGCGACATCCGCAATTGCATGGTGGCGCTCGCCGAAGACGAGCGGTTGTTGACGCAGCTCTTTCAATACCGTTTTGAGTCGGGCGGCGACCTCGCCGGCCACAGCTTCGGAAATCTCTTTCTGGCCGCGCTCACGGGCGTCACCGGCGATTTTTTTGAAGCCATCAAAGTCAGCAGCGAAGTGCTGGCCATCAAGGGGCGCATCTTTCCGTCAACCGTCGAGGACGTCACCCTGGTGGCCGAGTTCGAAGACGGGCGCACCATTCTCGGCGAGAGCAAGATTGTCGAGGCGCGCGCCCCGATTCGCCGCTTGCGTCTATCGCATCCATGCGGCCCGGTTCCCGAAACCCTCGAAGCCATCGCCGAGGCCGACCTGATTACGATTGGCCCCGGCTCGCTCTACACCTCAATCATTCCGAACCTGCTGGTTGATGAGATCGTCGCGGCGCTGAACCGGTCGCCGGCGATGAAGGCGTACATCTGCAATGTCATGACGCAGCCGGGCGAGACGGACGGCTTCACGGTCGAAAACCACCTGCGCGCTTTGCTGGCGCACAGCCCCGCCTTGAAGCTCGATTATGTGATCGTCAACTCGGCGCCCATCCATGCCGAGCTGCGCGAGAAATATCTCGCCGACGGCGCCGTGCAGGTCGAGTTTGAGACCGCGCCGCTCTGCTCCGGCGAGATTCCCGTCAAGTTGCGCATCGGCCAGTCGCCGGACGCCCGCAGCATCCTTGTGCTGTGCGGCAACCTGGTCAGCGAACATGACGTCGTGCGCCATGACTCGCACAGGCTGGCGCAACTGGTGTTGAATATTCATCAGCGCCACCTGACGCCGCCGCTCAGCTTCAGCGACACGCGCCGTTCAGATTTTGGATTTTAGATTTTCATAGCTTGGCGCTACGCGCCGGCGATTTTGGATTCAAGGAAGCGCTCTCGCCGCGCGACTGAGTTTCGTTTCCGGCAATCCAAAATCTAAAATATAAAGTTTCCAACAGGGGATGACAGAATGACTGATGTAATGATACTGGCCGCGGGACTGGGCACGCGGATGAAGTCGCGCCGCGCCAAAGTCCTGCACGAAGTCGCCGGCCTGCCGCTCGTCGCCCACGTCTTGCGCGCCGCTTTCAAACTGGCTCCAGAAGCCATTTTTACGGTCGTCGGCCATCAAGCTGAGGAGGTCGAGCGCGCCGTCCGCGATGAGGCGGCGCGGCTCGTCGAGGGCGGCGCGGCGCGGCCTGACTTGCAATTCGTTTTGCAGACCGAACAGCGCGGTACTGGCCATGCGGTGATGGCAGGGCGCGAACAACTGCAAGGCCGCAGCGGATCAATCATCGTACTGGCCGGCGACGGGCCGATGATCAAGAGCGACACGCTCGCGCGGCTCAGCGAAGCGCACCAGCATGAAGGCAATGCCGCAACCGTGCTGACCGTCGAGATGAATGACCCGACCGGCTATGGGCGAATCATTCGAGATGATCGCGGCGGCTTTGCGCGCATCGTCGAGCAGAAAGATGGCTCGCCGTCTGAGCTTGCCGTGCGCGAAGTCTGCGTCAGCATCTACTGCTTCGACGTGGCGGCGCTGCTTGAGGCGCTCGACCACCTGCGCACAGACAACGCGCAGGGCGAATACTATCTGACGGACGTGCCGGCGGTGATGCTTGAGCAGGGCAAGCGCGTCGGCGTGCTCTGTCACACAGACCCCGAAGAGGTGCAAGGCGTCAACAGCCGCGTCGAGCTGGCCGAGCTTGACCAAAAGCTGCGCGCCGCTAAGCTCCGCGAGTTGATGCTCGCCGGCGTGACCATCGTGGACCCGGCGACGACCTACATTCATCAGGATGTCGAGATCGGTCAGGACACCATCATCCACCCGCAGGTCATCGTCGAAGGCGCGAGCCGCATCGGCGCCAACTGCACGATTTTTTCATGGACGCGACTGCGCAACGTCACCATTGAAGATGACGTGACGATTCGCAACTCGACGGTAATCGAAGACAGCGTCATCCATCGGCGGGCCAGCGTCGGCCCATTCGCGCGCCTCAGGATGCATGCAGAGATCGGCGAGAAGGCCGCCATCGGCAACTTCGTCGAAGTCAAGAAATCGAAGATCGGCACCGGCACCAAGGCATCGCACCTGACCTATCTCGGCGATGCGACGCTCGGCGATGACGTCAACATCGGCGCCGGCACGGTGACGTGCAATTATGACGGCGTTCGCAAGAATCAAACGATTATCGAAGACGGCGTCCGCATCGGCAGCGACACGATGCTGGTGGCCCCTGTGCGGGTCGGGCGCGGCTCGAAGACCGGCGCGGGCGCGGTCGTCACCAAAGACGTGCCGCCCGATTCGCTGGCCGTCGGCGTTCCTGCGATCATCAAGAAAAAGCTTCAGTGAGACGACGGCGCGGCTGTTATAATTGAACTGACGAGCGGTGTTGGGCTGCGGACGTGAACTTCGGCAGGGGTTCGTCATTTCGATATGATGGGCGCGCCTCGCGCTTGCCCGTCAACCATTCTTTCTCATCGAAAAAGAGGGAAGTCAGATGTGTGGAATCGTCGGTTACGTTGGTGACAAGCAGGTCGTCGGGGTGATTCTCGACGGGCTCCGCAAATTGGAATATCGCGGCTATGACTCGGCGGGCATTGCCGTCGTTGATGAACAGGGCGCGCTGATGATTCGCCGCGCCGAAGGCAAGCTGCGCAACCTTGAAGAGACTATTCGATTGAAGCCGCTCGACGGCACTTATGGAATCGGCCACACGCGCTGGGCAACGCACGGGCGACCCACGGAAGAGAACGCCCACCCGCACCGCGACTGCTCCGGCAAAGTCGTCGTCGTCCATAATGGCATTATCGAAAACTTTTTGCCGCTGAAGCACAAGCTACAGGGCGAAGATCATCGCTTCGTCACCGAAACCGATACCGAAGTGATCGCTCACCTGATCGAGAAGTATTTGAAAGAGACCGACGGCAGCCTGGAAGCCGCTGTGCGCCGCACGGTGATGGAGATGCGCGGCATCTACGCGCTGGCGATCATGTCGGCTGACGAGCCGGAGAAGATTATCGCCGTCCGCCAGGGGCCCCCCATTGTCATTGGCCTCGGCCAGAATGAGTACTTCGTCGCTTCCGACATTCCGCCGGTGTTGAATCACACGCGCGATGTCTTCTATCTCGGCGATGGCGAGATGGCGGTGTTGAGCCGCGACGGCGTGACCGTGACCGATTTCGAAGGCAACAGCATCTCGCCCAACGTGCAGCGCATCACCTGGGACCCGATCATGGCGGAAAAGGGCGGCTTCAAGCATTACATGCTCAAAGAGATTTACGAGCAGCCGCGCGCCGTCCGTGATACCGTCCTCGGTCGCGTGTCGCAGACCACGGGCCGCGTCTATCTCGACGAGATGGAGATCAGCGAGGCCGAGTTCCGCCAGTTCACATCGATCAAAGCGCTGGCCTGCGGCACCAGCTTGCACGCCGCGATGGCCGGCAAGTATATGCTTGAAGAATTGGCGCGCATCCCTGTCGAGATCGATTACGCTTCGGAGTTCCGTTACCGCGACCCGATCCTTGACGACAAAACCTTAGTCATCGCCATCTCGCAATCGGGCGAGACCGCCGACACCATCGCGGCGGTGCGCGAGTCGAAGGAGAAGGGCGCGAAGATTCTATCGATCTGTAACGTGCAGGGCTCGATGCTGACGCGCGAATCGCACGGCACTGTGCTGACGCACGCCGGCCCGGAGATCGGCGTCGCTTCGACGAAAGCCTTCACCAGCCAGATGACCGTGCTGTACTTGCTGGCGTTATATCTCGGCCAGCAGCGCGGCGTGTTGAGCGAAGAAGAATCACTGAAGCACGTCCGCGCCTTGAACGGCTTGCCGGTAAAGATGGAAACCCTGCTCGGCTGCGACGATCTGGCCGACCGCCTGGCGCGCGAATTCCACAGGGCGCAGGATTTCTTGTATCTGGGCCGCGGCATCAACTTCCCGATTGCTCTGGAAGGGGCATTGAAGCTGAAAGAGATTTCCTACATTCACGCCGAGGGCTACCCGGCGGGCGAGATGAAACACGGGCCGAACGCGCTAATCGATGAAGACCTGCCGGTCGTGGTGATCGCGACCAAAGACGAGGCGAGCGATACCTCGCGGCTGCGCTACGAGAAGACGCTGTCGAACATGGTCGAAGTGAAAGCGCGCGACGGCAAAGTGATCGCCATCGTCACGGAAGGCGATACCCACGCGCACGAGATTGCCGACACGGTGATCGAAGTGCCGGCGGCCTCCGATTTGATTTCGCCGATCCTGGCCATATTGCCGTTGCAACTGCTGGCCTATCACATCGGCGTGCGGCGCGGTTGCGACGTTGATCAGCCGCGCAACCTGGCCAAATCAGTCACGGTTGAATAGCCTGTGGCCAGTCTGTCAGGCCGGTTGTGGGATGAAAATAATGGTGTGAAAAAGAAAATAATACTTTAAAAAAGAGAATAAAGTTATAAACTTTCCCGAGGCGGGTTTTGGACCCTCTCGGGATTGTTATTATGGCCAAGTACAAGTACGCCTTTGACGAATCGAAGATCAAGCGATTTATCAAAGAAGGGAGAGGCCAAGGGCAGGGGAAGGATTACAAACCTTGGCTAACGGCTCATGACGTTCCTTCAACCGGCCGAATCACCCGCGTCACAGGTTGGCGGACGGGGCGGATTCGTCACTTCTTATCTGATCATGAAACCCGCCTCTTTTACCTCTTGGAATGGGCGAACAATGTAGTGGATATCAGAGAGCAGTACCCTTTGCTTGAGAGAGACATCACTCAACGTATCGCCGAAGAAATAGGAGTACGGCATCCAACAGATCCATCAACGGGGGTCCCTGTGGTTCTTACTACGGATGTCCTGATTTCTTTGCTAATTGACGGGAAGCTGATTGAGGTTGCCCGCACTGTAAAGCCGGCCGATAAGTTAAATGACCTGCGCGTTATTGAGAAGCTCGAGATCGAGCGACGATATTGGGAGGCCAAGGGTGTAGATTGGGGTATCATCACTGAAAAAGAGATTCCCAAAGTATTGGCAAAGAACATCGAGATCATTCATCCGTTTTATTGGCTCGAACCAACTACCGAATTGGATATCCCGCATCTCCTTTCATTGGCGTCGAAACTCAAGAGACGTTTGCAAGGCGCAACTGGATCTATCATCCAGGTAGCCGATGATCTGGATACAGAGATGAATTTAAGTGAAGGGACGTCTCTTTACCTTTTCAAGCATCTGGTCGCGCGAAAAGAAATCTTGCTAGATATGACCAGGAAGCTAAACTTCGCACAACCAGCCAGAGAGATAAAAAGCATTCTTTTTGAGGTAGCCCATAAGGAGCTTTCAGCATGAATAACATTCTGACAGTGAATATTGTACTCCAGCGGAAGGTAGACTCGGGAAACGTCTTAGAAAGGATCCTTTGGCTGGACGAGATCAATGATGCTGCCTATGTTATGGAAATCTACTCCAACAAAGGGATCCCAATCTTCAAGCGGCTAACCGCATTGAGACACGGGATTGATAACGGCGAAATATCCATTCTGGAGATAGACCCCTGGGCTAGGGCTGTTGATGAAGCAACTCTTACGGAAAAAAAGAAACGTATACGAGATGATGCATGGCATGCGATTGAGGACCTTGTTTCGGCAGACTCTGAGCCCGCAATTTATGACAGAAAGGGTCGCTGTGAACGCATCCTTAAAGCGGCCCAAGATCATAGCCTTACTGTAGCTACAGTATATAAGTATCTCCGAAAGTTCTGGCAAAGAGGGAAAGTAAAGAACGCATTACTCCCCGATTTCGATAACTCAGGTGCTCCAGGCAAAACGAGAAAGGCTGGAGAAGCGAAGCGAGGCAGGCCCAGGAAATATAGAGCCGATCCCGAGATAGGGATTGGCATTAACATAGACGAATCGACGCAGAGGATCTTCCGGGTGGCGATCTCCAGATTTTATAACACAGAAGAAGAGAACCCCTTGAGGGTTGCGTATGATGAGATGATGAGGGAGTACTTCGTACAAGAAGACTCCCCCCTTGTAAAGGGCCATCCTCCTACACTGATTCCACCGGATAAGAGACCGACCATTGAACAGTTCAGGTACTGGTTTGAAAAAGAAACAAATAAGCCAGAATCGACTTTGCGGCGGAAGGGCAAAAAGAATTACAACCTGAATTATAGAGCCATCCTGGGGTCTGCCACTGCCGAGGTATATGGTCCCGGCTCTCGCTTCGAACTGGATGCCACCGTCGCGGATGTTTATCTGATATCAAGATACAACGTAAATTGGATAATCGGTAGACCTGTTGTTTATGTAGTGATCGACGTCTTCAGCCGGATGATTGTCGGAATATTCGTAGGGCTGGAGGGACCATCCTGGGTCGGGGCAATGATGGCGCTGGCGAATGTGGTCACTCCCAAAGTCTCCTTTTGCCAAGAGTATGGAATCCTGATCGGCGAGGAAGAATGGCCTTGCCAATTTCTGCCGGAAGCAATCCTCGGTGATCGCGGTGAGATGGAGAGCCGATTGGTAGAGGCGCTAATTCAAAATCTGAACGTCCGTATCGAAAACGCTGCTCCGTACCGAGCAGACTGGAAGCCAATCGTAGAGAGAAACTTCCGTACCACCCAAGAGCGTGTGAAACCGTTCCTTCCAGGCTATGTGATTCCGGACGCTTCAAAGCGCACCGGGCAGGATTATCGATTGGACGCGACTTTGAACATTTATCAATTCACCCAAATCATCATTCACGCCGTTAGGCTTCATAATCGTAGCTATTTGAATAGCTACGACCGGTCGGTGTCTCTAATTGCTGATGATGTTCTGCCTATCCCCATTAAGCTTTGGGAATGGGGAATAAAGAATCGCTCCGGACGTCTCAGGACTTTTCCTGAAGACATCGTGAAATTGAACTTGCTGCCTACGGGGAGAGCGAAGGTTACTGAACGAGGAATTGTTTACAAAGACATGCGCTATAGTTGCGATAAAGCGATTAAAGAAAAATGGTTCGATAATGCGAGAATACAAGGGAATGAAGACATAGAGATCACCTATGACTTTAGAAATGTCAACTACGCGTACATTAAAGGCCCAGGCGGACGTAGTTTTGAGAAGTGTTACTTGCTTGACCCCGAAGAGAGGTATCGAGACAAAACGACGTACGAGGTGGATTACTTGCAGGCGCACGAACAATATATGGCACAGCGAAGCGCTGGAGATAATCAACAATCTAGGGTGAATTTCATCACCGAGGTAAAGAACATTGTTGAGCAGGCTACGGCTATGACATCTCGGGCCCGCGACAATGCCACCAGCAAGGCCAGCCGCATTTCGAACATCAAGCCTAAGCGGGCGGTAGAGAAAGAAGGCCTGCGGGAAGAGCAAGCATTTGAACTTGCTAAGCCCTCGCCCGAGCCTCGCAAGGGAAATGTGGTTAGCATTAAAACCGTAGATCCTGAAGACGAAGATCTATCCGTTCCCAGCTATATGGATCTGCTGGCGAAAAAGCGAGAAGAGTTGAAAGATGACTCATCAGAGTAACCCGTACCGGATTCCCAGCGGCGGCTTTGCCGAGGTTGCTGAATACAAACAGCAGGCACTTGCCGAATACCGGGAAAACCCTCTCATAGAGGCCTTACCGGCGATTCTTTCGGAAGCTGAGTTTATAACCTTGGCGTCTGAATATCCGGCCTTTGATAAGACTGAAAAGGGTCTAGATGCATCCCTGCGACTGCACTGTGTTGAGCGGATATTGAAGTACTTTCAGCCCCTGGCCGGCCACATCGCGCTGGAGCAGCAGCTCTCGCGAATCATCAGGCAGGGGTATCTCGCACGCAATCCTATTCGGCCAGAATATGCTGCAAGGCTCAGGCAAATAAACCGGGCGATGAAACAAACCGGAGACGACAAGCTTGACTCTCTTTCCAAGTACGTGTCCACCTCTTCGTCAGCCTCGGGCTTTACTATGATCGGTGTTTCAGGCGTCGGTAAATCCACAGCCATTGAACGCATCCTGCGCTTGTATCCTCAAGTCATTCTTCATTCTGATTACCAGGGTCCTTTGAACCTCTACCAGATTGTATGGCTCAAACTCGACTGCCCTCATGCAGGGTCGTTAAAGGGATTGTGTACAGAATTCTTTAACTCAGTTGATCACCTCCTGGGAACAAACTATGCCAGGGAGAATCCGCCCAGATATAGCTCAGAAGATTCAATGCTGATTCAGATGGGAGAGGTTGCCAGTACACACTGTCTGGGAGTCCTGGTGATAGATGAGATTCAAGACCTTAGCACGGCAAAGAGTGGCGGAGCGGAAAAAGTTCTCAACTTCTTTGTGCGAATGGTCACCAAGCTGAGTGTTCCGGTTATACGCATAGGTACTAATAAGGCCATGCCGATCCTACAGGGCGATTTCCGACACGCGCGTCGAGGTATTGGCGAAGGCGCAATGTATTGGGATCGTTTGAAAAGAGACACGGAGAAAAACAAGAAAGTTTGGCAATTCTTTGTTAAGGGGTTCTTTGACTATCAGTGGACCAGAGAAAATGCTGATTATACAGACGAGATGGATGAAGTTCTTTACGAGGAGAGTCAGGGCGTGGTTGACATCGCCATAAAGCTTTTCATGATCGCGCAGTGGCGCGCGATTGCAAATGGGAAAGAGAGGATCTCTCCGGAGTTGGTACGCCGGGTTGCAAAGGATAGCCTTCACCTCGTGCGTCCGATGTTGGATGCTCTGAAATCTGACAACACGGAACTCATTAGTAAATACAGTGACATTCGACCGATTGACCTCCGAGACTTTTATGAAAAATACCGCAGTAAAGTGGCGGAAAGGGAACAGAGGAAACTGAAACAGCTTTCAAGCGCCTCATCTTCTTCCGTCTCTGCACCTGACCTTCTCTCCCAGGTAATTCTCGGCCTACTTGATCTAGGACTGTCTCCCTCTCTTGCGAAGCACCACGCGGAAGAAGTCTTTGCAACCAGGAAGTCAGAATCAACCGTGAGTGACCTGGTAAACGAGGCTTATAGGAATGCATTGGATAAAGGAATTACTGAAAACTCGCCAAAATCACCGAAAGGAAGAGGTTCTCAAAGTGGAAAGAAGAAAGCGGCAGCATACTTGCCAGGAGATCTGAGGCAACTGGTAAGCAAGGGTAAAGATACTGGCATGTCTTCCTATGAAGCCTTAAAAGCGGGCGGCATAATCAAATCGCCCATAGACGATTTTTATTACGAGACAGAAACATGTTGAGTTTCTTTCCAACACCATACCCGGATGAGCTTCTTTATAGCATCCTGGCCCGTTATCACATTCGCAGCGGAAATTTCGGCCCTAAGGCCACACTGCGGGACCTCTTTGGATCAACTAAGGTTGTAGCAACCTACGATCTTCCCTCTCACATTGATGCATTAGTTCAAAGGCTTCCCCCTTACTCCAGACACACGGCAGAGAGCCTGATCAATGAACATACACTTTACCCTTTTTATGCCCCGTTCCTACCTCCTGTTAGGGCGAGACTAATTCTTAATTCTATGGAGGAGCATTCCTGGGGAGATATTCATGCAAGGATCGGCATTATGGCGAGTTCAGTCAAACCTACGGGATATCTGAAATTCTGCCCAGAGTGCCTACAGGCTGATGAGGAGGCATATGGTGAGCCGTATTGGCACCGTCTGCACCAAGTTCCGGGTGTATTGGTTTGCCCGAAACATTTCACTTCAATATACAACAGCAGTGTGAGGACATTCGGCGAAGACAGACATGAATTCTATCCTGCAACGCAAGAAAACTGCATTATCCCTTCGCCACAAGCCAGCTTCCCAGGCGAAATCATGGCTGAGTTGAGACTTGTTGCTCAAGATATAGAATGGGTTCTAAGCACACCGCTTAGCAGCCGAGAGGCCGCCTGGTTTCAGCACCAGTATAAATCACTCTTGATTGACATAGGGCTGGCCACGGGTTCCGGAAGGATACGTCAGGCATACCTGAGGGACAGATTCCGCTCACGATTTTGGGATGAACTGCTGGGTTTGCTACAGTCATCGATCAATGATCTGCTAGAGGACGATTGGCTTTCAGGAATCGTTCGCAAGCACCGGAGGACTTTTCACCCGATCAGGCACATTTTTCTGATCAGGTTCCTTAGCCAACCCATCACTTCTTTCTTCGATCAGGACCTTTCCTATAAAGCTTTCGGCAATGGCCCCTGGAAATGTTTTAACGGAGCAGCCAAACATTATCTACAGACGGTGATAGATGAGGTGAAAATTACCTGGTCTCATGAAATGAAGAAATCAGTCGGAATATTTTCATGTAAATGTGGGTTCATATACTGCACGAGCGACCCAAAGCAACTCACTGGGCAAAAAGTGACGTTTGGAAAGATACTGGCGTTCGGGCTCATCTGGGAGAGAAAGCTTAGAAAGCTCGCCAAGCAACCTGGCTATAGTCTACGAGAGGCTGCACGCCAGTTGAAGGTCGATCCACGAACTGTAAAGCGGCAAGTCGAGAGACTCGGCATCTCCAGCCCCTGGATTAAAGCCCAATCAGCCCTTATTCGGGATACACCAGGGATCTCTAGGAAAGAACAAAGGGAGAAATGGACGGAACTTCGACGGGAGCACCCTCGTGACTCTAAGATTTTATTGAGAGGGAAAGCCCCAGCTTTATACACATGGCTTTATCGGAATGATCGTAGCTGGTTGGACAAGAATTCCCCACCTCGGTTTGTACGAGCGCAAAGGGTTGCTCGTGTTGATTGGCGCAGGCGGGATGGTGAAGTCTTGCGACTTGTGAAAGGATCTGTTCAAAAGATCCTACAGCGGGTGCCTCCTGTAAGAGTAACTCAAAGCAGGATTGGTAAAGCTATCGGTTTGGTCTCACTGCTCGAAAGACATCTCGACAAACTGCCCTTAACTCAGGGCTTTTTGACCTCAGTTGTCGAATCGATTGAGGATTTTCAGATTCGTCGAATCAAGCATGTTATCCAGGAGCTTGCACAACGGGGTTCGCAGATAAGAGGCTGGCAGGTTGTGCGCTTATCTGGCTTGGGAAGAAGGATCTCCCCAAAAGTGGCTGAAGCAATAGCCGAAGGGATTTTTAGAGCCTGCTCCAGAAAAGAATCCAATCAGAAAGCAGGTTAATCTTATGCCAAGCCTTAGGCTCAGACCCTGGCCCTTCGATAAGAATTCTAGGGTTCTGCTCTACTGGATATGCTCCCCGTTTAAAGATACCTGGGGCTTCTGGCGAGTAAGAGTTGCTTTCCTCGATAGCGCCCCAAGCTCATCAGGAAAGGAAACGATTCGATTAGTAGACTATCCTTGGGGAACTCTCCCGATCTTGCGAATTGGCAGGTTCTATGTTGACGGCCTGCCTGTCAATGGTCCGATCCCAAGACCTCACCACCATCTGAGCATAGTAGATTTTCAGGATGGAGTTATCTGCAAAGCTTTCGACCTTCCCAGGAGGCTCTATGACTTTCGTAAGAACAAGGACATTGGGCTTGAAAAACTCTGGCGGTTTAAGGCTGGAGGAATGACTTGCTACATCCCTTGTATTGAATTGATCAGAGCATTCCTGACCCCGTCTAAAACATTGGCGAACCGGCTGCTAGCCCCTCACGGCCTTGACTCACTGATAAAACAAGCTTCGGGCGACAATGGGAAACTAATGGTGCTATTGAGTGGAGATGTGCCTGTAACCCTTGTGAACGATTATTTCATTTCGCACCTGTTATGGTTATATCTTGATGAGACTGCTCGTAGCGTTTGGGAATCAATATACAGAAATATTTTCGAGGAAGCTATTATGCTCGACCCTACTTCTCCTTCGGCCAAGCTTAGAGCGGCGATCAAACTCCAAATGAGGCCACCGATCAAGGGCCCTTGTGACCTCACTTTTACAGGCGCAATTGACCGAAATGTTTGCTTGATCTTTGAGATCACTAAAGTGAAGGGAATGCCTGCCCTCCCCTTTGAGGAAGTTGTTTATGGGCATCCTTCTACTAAGCCTAAGAAAGCCGGTAAGAGCGTTGAGCAAAGGCAGATGCCCCGAGAACAGAGCATAATTTATGAAATGGATATTGAGCATCGCTCAGTACGAAAAGATTCTTACCAACCCGTAGTGGCAGCAAATGTCACGGTTATGGAGTTTGGGCATATGCCGAACCTAATCCGCGGGAATCCTAATGAAGTTGAATCAGAAATCAATTCAGCCAGTACAAGCGGGGCCTCCGTGTACCCAATTATAAAGCTCGCCGCCAAAGAAATACCTAAATTGGCTAGCACCGCAGAATCTTCTATCGGCGGCAAGATTAGTCCTCTGGAGTTCGCCGGCATGAGGCTAACCGCTTCAAACGACATACGAGGTCTTGAAGGATTTCTCAATGCAGTAAGGCAACTTGCAGAAAGGTATTCAAGCATCATCTTTGAAAGCGCAATCTACGAACTTCCAGGAAATAAATCCTTTTCTCAACTCTATGATGGTTCGAGACGAACGTGTGCAATTATCAGGGCCTTGCAGCAGGGAATCCATCCTAAGTTCATCTTGGAGGTCGCCCGGCCCGATTTTTGGTCAATCTCCACCCTCTTTATAGATTTTATAGTGGATGTATCGCTAACTAATACAATTGAGGGAGAAATTCTTGGACTGATTGAGGAGATAATCCAGAAAGAAGGTCATTGGAATGTGGCAAAGCTGGAGCAGGCAATAACTTCTAAATTCTTGCTCCTTAAACATAATGCCAATCGCTCTGTTTGGACTTGGTCTCAACGAATACTAGATAAGCTATCGCTTCTCGGAATTAGACCAATATGAGGGAGCGAACATCTCCAATGTCGGAGGAGCACTAAATAACGTGAGTCCTTCATGATGCGCGGCCTCACAACCACGCATGAAAATAGGGCTTTCTTAGAATCAACAACTTGGCATTCTATTTTCATCAGAGTCGCCCATGATTCGTGGCATCACAACTACGAATCTTGGGCGACTCTGATGAAAACAAAGTTGTGATCTACGCAACCGCCGGCAGCGCTTCGATAGTGACCTTCATCCCAAGCGCTTCTAACTGTCGCACCAACCGCCGACATTGTCCTTGGCTTTGTTGCTCGTCGAAGTAGTCGCCGCCCAACTCCTGATAGCTCTCCCGGCGTTTCAGGATATGATAGATCATCACCAGCAGACTATGCCCCACTGCCACCAATGCCTTCTTCCTCCCTTTCCTTTTCACCATCCGCCGATACTGCGCCGATAGATACGTCCCTTTCGTATGCGTTGCCGCCCACGCCCCCTGCACCAACGCGACTCGCAAACTCCTGCTCCCTTTCCTCGTCTTCCCGCTCTTTCGCTTGCCTGCACTCTCATTATTGCCCGGACACATTCCTGCCCAACTCGCCAGATGCTGGGCGGTCGCAAACTTCCTCATGTCTACGCCAACCTCTCCGACGATCACCTCGGCCACTACCCGCCCGACTCCCGGGATGGTTTCCAGCAACTTGATGGCCGGCCCAACGAAAGGGTCGCTGCTGGTTGCCACCTCCTCGCTGATCTGTTGATTGACTCTCTCTATGGCCCTGTCTAACTCTTCATAGCGATCCAGCAACTCCCCCAACACGAACCTTTGCGCCCCACTCAGCCTCCCAGTCAATGCCCGCTTCAACGGCTCGGCTTTCTGCTTCAACCGCCCGCGCGCCAGCCCCGCCAACTTCTCCCCATCCTGCTCCCCGTTTGCCAGGGCCCGCAGCATCAGCCGCCCGCTCACTCCCATCACATCGCTGGCCACCTGCCCTAACTTGATATTGCCGCTCTCGATGATTCGCTGCACCCGGTTGGCAATCGCCGCTTGATCGGCAATCACCCGCTGCCGATAGCGAATCAACTCTCGCAACTCGCGGATCTCCAAGGGCGGAATGAAGCTGGCTTTGAGCAAGCCGTGCCGCAACAAATCCGCCAGCCACTCACTATCTTTGACATCGGTCTTTCGTCCCGGCACCGCCTTGATGTGCCGGGCATTGACTAAAATGACTTCGACTTGTCCTTCCAAGAGATTGAAGACCGGTCGCCAATAAACCCCGGTACTCTCAATGGCGACATGGGTACAGCCTTCGGCGACCAGCCAATCTAACAGGCGCAACAAATCATCGGTCATCGTCGAGAAGGTGCGGGTCTGCTTGCGCCCGTCTTTGATCAGGCAAGCGACCACCGTCTGCGCGTGAACATCCAAGCCACAGCAACAACCATATAAGACGTCCATAGAGCTTCTCCTTCAGGCGATGGCGGGAGAGCCCGAAGGGTTAGAATCTCTGATGCGTGCTTCCCTTATGGGAGCGACAGTGGGTTGTGCCTCAGCAGGCTCTCAAGTCAGACTCACGTGCGGGCTAAATCGCACCAAGTTAGCTCGACCTTCATCGCGCCATCGCTTGCAGGTAGAATACACTGGCTCGTGATCGTTTTCATGCGTGGTTGTGAGGCCGCGCATCATGAAGGACTCACGTTATCTATACTTTCAGGTTACTCTTCAAGCAAAAAGCCCCTTATCTAGGCGAGTCTTTTCGCATTGTCTGGAGACATGACAGGTTATCCCCGTGGGCACAATTCGGTAGAATGCATTCCCTTTCAATTAAGCCAAGATTTACCTCAAGCACCCTTGCCTTTGCATCAGCAGATCACTTCTAATGACCTGCGAAGACTCATTAGGAAGCATCCCGCGGCTACCTTGCATCAATTATGTGAGCTGGTTCACAAAGAGCAAGGAATCGCGATAAGTACCACTGCGATGTGTAGGCTGGTCAACCGTCATCGGATCATACGTAAACGCTCTCATATCAAAGAACCAGTTCCTCTGCCCATTGCTGACTAGAACAAAGAACCCTGTCATATCCCTATGGTTAAGATTATGGATTGTCGCGTCGCTGCTATGCCTCAACAGGAAAGCCCAATCCTACTACAGGCGTCCGAGAAGGGAGAGGCGCCCTCTCTCTTCTCGGACTACGCTAATTTATTCGCCGTCCCTTACGGGCAGCTACAGGTATTGTTCGTTGTATTCCGGTCGGTGACGGTAAACGTAGTCCCTAACGAAAAGACTTGGACTGAGGCCTTACCGTTCTTAACACTATTGTCAACCTGCGCCAAGACTCTACGATCGGCCGCATTGTGTTGCAGTGTAATGATGGAACCTTTGATTGTTACGACTCCGGTTCCGGTCAAGCTGAAACCGCTGCTGCACCTCGTGAATTGGTAATCACCGGTGCCTGTGTTGAACTGCAACATATTTCCATTGCTATCATCCTGAACGCAGACGTCATAGGTGATTACGGGTACACCGGTTACGATGGCCGTTGTCGTACTCATCCTCGTGAACGATGGAACGAGCTTCGCATTAGAAGGATTGACAGCAAAGAGATTCTCGCCTCCATGCGTTGTCCCATTACTGGATACGACTTTAACATCAAACGTATAGACGCCATCTCCCTTGTACTGATTGAACTGCGCTGCGTATATGCCGTCACCCGCTGCTGTATCGCCATGACTGGGGTTACCGTCGTCAAACAAGGCGATCTGAAGCTTTGAGACATCCGGACGGGTTACGGTGCTGCTCACCGTCGCGCCAGTTACATTCTCCCCTGCAAAGGTGGGGGTGGCTTGGATTTCCACCACCTCCGGGAACATCAGAGTGGCCTTCGTCACGGATACATTGAGTTGTACCCCATCATGCTCTGCTGAGGCGAAAGCTTCGACGCTGCCAGTCGTCACTGCACCCGCCGAGACGATGATGGCCCAGTTGCCTCCTTCCGGTGCGGCGACCTGAAACGCCTTGTGTTCGGCTCGGAGATAAACTCGATTAAGGGGTTGTTTACCGCATCAGCCTGGGTGATCACGATGCCTGAAGGACTTCGTAAGGAGAGGGGCAATGCATCTGACGGATTCGCGATGGCGATCCCAAAAATCTCTTTCTAGCCACCGTTGATTTCACTTTTATTGCTTCGGCCCTGTAAAAAATGACAGTACCCCCCTCACGAAACTTGGAATAGAGTAGAGTACGGAAGCGTAAGCCAATATGAGTACTGGCGCCGCAGGTTGCCTGAGGCGTGTTTGCAGACGGTTCTAAAGGAGTAACGGCGCTGAAGGTGCGAGGCCACAAGATGCACTGGTTTCTTCCTATATATTTATGAAAAATAGGCAACATTTAAATATAATTTATACTATTTCATGTAGGGGTGAATTCACGCTCTTGCTAAGATGCGTAAAAAAAAGCTCCTGCCTGGAATCCGATCTTTGGGCAATCTTGCTCAAATCCCAATAACTTTCGCAGGAGGAAGCTATGAAACCAATGAAGCTAGCTTTGTGTTTTTGTGTGTTGATAGTCGCGCCGGTGACAACTGCGCAACGCCCGCCCGACCCCAAAGTCGAGACCTACATCCCCGCGAATCTGACAGGGATCATCCGCATTGAAGTTTCGCGCGACGATAAAGAAACCACAATTACCAAATACAACTGGTGGCCTCGGGTCGAGCCAGAAGTTAGGGGCGTCACTACGATGGTAATTCTGGTCGGCCCTGATGACCAGATCAAATACGGTGACGGCAATCGCTACCATACGCGGAAAATCGGAGACCCGGCATCGGTGGCGTGGGTTTCGTCGGCGGACATTCGCAGACTGATCTTCATTGTCGAACGAGTTGAGACTGATGGTGGTGACTGGGTTCTTGAAAGCGAGGATCAGCACGCCAACATCAAGGCAATAGTCGAGCGGGGGGCAGATGCGCTGCCACATGCAAAATTCATCAAGAGGGAATAAGATTACGCTCTAGCGCTGTGTACTCTTTCAGAGTATGCCGGTGCCGATTTTTGGATCGGCGCCTTTTAAATAACTGACCCACTGTTCGACTATTGGCTTGATTGTGATGATGGCGCAGCTTATAACCTCTCCGCGTTTCCGCAAGTGCTACTCTTCGGAAAGACTACCCATGATGGAATGGTTGGCCGAAGCTTATTAAGATAGATGAATTCATCAGAGCCGCAACGCGAAATAATCTCCGAAAAGGGTAATAGGAATAGGATACCACCTCTTTTGCGTAACTCTGTAAAAGCGGTTACATATAAGATATAATCTTTTGGAGTTCGTCAATCCTGTAGGTTCGGAGGGGCGCAGATGTCAAGCCACAAAGATGCCCGAACTCGTGACAAGGCTCATACTGCTCAGCATGAAAATAGGGCAGAGCAAATGACTGAAACTCGACCAGCGGAAAAGGCTAACAGCCCGGCAGAAACTGCTAACGACAAGTATCTTATAAGTAAAGATGATCTTCTAAAGTTCATTGAACTCGACCTATGGTCGCGCTTTAAAACTCGATTGTGGGGAGCCGTCACAATTTTCGGTGGTCATTTAAAAAAGAGGCTGGTGGAGCAAGCCGCACCTGTCAAGTTAATCTTTGACTGTGAAATACAAAGGAGTCACCTGTCCCAGGTGCAGCTCGCTGTCTATTAAAAAGAATGGCACAACCGCTAACCACAAGCAAAGGTTTAAGTGTAAAGCTTGCTCGCGCCAGTTCCTACTCGACTACACCTACCAAGGCTGTAGGCCAGAACTGCGGCAGTTGATTCTGCCAATGACCTTAAATGGTTCGGGCATCAGCGACATCGCTAGAGTACTTAAAGTCAGCATTAACACGGTGCTCAAGACCATCCGCCAGCAAGCCGCCCGCGTCCTGCCCGCCTTGCCAGCAAGCTCAGAGAAGTTCGAGCAAAGCTCGGCTTCACTCAGGAGCAGATGGTCACGCAGTTGGCCGGCGCAGGCGTCTCCCTCAAGCCGGGCCACATCTCCGAATACGAATCGGATAAGCGAGAGCCGCCCCTGACAGTCTTGTTGCAGTATGCAAGAATGGCCGGTGTGCAAGTAGAGGTGTTGATAGATGACGAGTTAGACTTGCCCAACCGTCTACCTTCGACTACATAAGCAATAGTTTAATCAAACCGCTCCGTGCCTGATATAAGGTAGACTTGTCCGAGCACCTGTCTTTGCGGGTACGAATCAAGCCTCAGGGGAACTAGTAAGAAACACAGTTGTGTTTCACCGAAGGCTCAGGCCGTCGGCTTATGGCTTATGAACTTTGCCTTGGGAAGTCCCTTGGCACCGCACCTGATAAGTTCGCCGATGTCCAATTGCTGATTCTTGGTGTCCGGCACCCATCTTCCCTGGTTGGTCTCGACCCAGTTAACGACGACTAAGAGGCGCGTGACACTCGCATCCACCGTGGCGACGGTCATCTGATCGCTCAAGGCGTCTCCTGCCATAGGGGATTGGAATTTAATCGCCCCATCATCGCCGAGCATTACGACAGTAATTTTTGCCCTGGCCACGTCTTTGGGGACGATCCGTCGGAAGACATACTTGAGTATCTCGGGATCTCTCTGGTCCCTTTGTACCTCGATCTTGATCGGCATGCCGTTGGGGATCAGTACCTCCACATAGGGATCCGCCTCGAAGGCGTATCCCGCGAGCGGCACAAACAGCAGCCAAAGGAAGGCGCGAAGCGGCTGTAGTCGCATAACCAAATCTCCTGGGCTTCCTCTACGTGAACCTTTGAATGTCGGGCGTTAGGCCCGACAGAACTCCTCTGGCATCCGGCTTCTGCTATTAGTATAGCATCGCGTCTGCCATGTCAACTGTAATTGGGTTTACTAATGGCGGACGCGCAGAGACGGGTCGGCGACGCAGACGATCAGGTTCTCTGACAGGCTATGCCCCCGGTCGCTGGCTTGCCTTGCCGGTCTGGCAAGGCAGTATCCAGCCTTCCTGCCCGGGCCACTCCATGTTGCCGGCTGGTGGGTAAGCCGGTGCGGAGTTTATGGCGAGTCTGCGGAGCGGTCCCGGCTCTTTTTCTGCGAGCCGGCGTTTATGAACAGGCCAATGACAATAATGCCGACTACCGCTTCTGACAAGACGAGGAGGCGCGCTCTAGTCGTCAACGGCGCGATATCCCCGTAGCCCAACGTCGTAATGGTGACTGCGCTCAGGTACAGCATCCGCTGAAAATACCCGCTCAGGTTTGAGGGGTTGCCTTGTATGCCTCTGGCGAGCTTTATAATGTCGTCGCTCAAACGCTTCGTGATGGGCATGACCCTGAGCACAGGGCCAAAGTCCTTGTCGGTGCCCGCGCTTTCCCCCTTTTGAGCCGCAGGGGGAGCGCCAGATGGGAAAAAGGCTTCGGCGAAGGATGGATTGTCCTTCTTCTCCCAATGGGGCACCTCCGGTATAGACACGGCGACCACTTTTCGCTGCATGTCACCGCCTGAAGAGTCCGCAGACCTCTCGGTCGCGGAGAATGTAACGATGGGATCGATATAAAGCGACATTTCCTGGAGTGACTGATTAGTCAGCTTCACGTCTAACTTGAATTGTATCTCTACGTCGTTCCCCTTGTCGGTCGCTTCCAGGAAGAGTACCTGAAAAGTGTTCGCGTCGACAGTCCAGCCGCTGACCGTTTTTTTGTCGCCCCCATAATACTGCCGAAAAGTGTCGGCAATCTGCGCTTGCATCTCCTTGCTGATGCGCCCTTTATCAGTTTGCAGCATGGGCTCGCGGTTGATGTTCGCGTGATAGAATTCGTTGCCGGGAAGCAGAAAATAGACATATGCGTATCCTAGAAGGATCAGGATATATAAAACAGCATACCGCCCTCTCAGTGAACGCCTGCTCAGAAAGTTGAAGAAGCTGCGCAACAAACCCATAGGACGGAGAGAAATTGTCATTTTGACTTCCTCCTTAGTTAGGCTGATTCACACGGCCGCTCTGACGACTCATGGTACTCATTCTCTGACGACAGACTCCCGAGGATGCAGGTGATAATCTGCGAGAGAGCTGCCTTTGTCAATAGCAGGGTCTATTCATTCTCGGAAATCGAATGGGAGCCGGAACGGCGGCTCAATAAGTTACAGGTCAACAGCAAGTCCGTTTTTGGCCGTTTCGCCGAGAATGAATAGACCCTGTTGTCAATAGCTTTTCTCTTGCTTTTTTGAAACCTTCCTTGTAGAATGGTGCCGCATTTACGTTAAATCTGTAAGATTAAAGTGCGTCAGTTGTAATTTCAATCTCTTTAGATTAAGAATTTAGCGTCACTAGCTCCGCACAAACAACCGATAGGCCGATCCGCCCGTGCGATAACATTTTTGCCGTAGACACCTGGCCCCTTTTTGAAGGCCGTCTCTTTTTTGAAAAAAAAATTATGTCTGACGGTGCAATTTTAACGACTTGTCGATCACTTCATACATATAAAATCGATGTCCGACAGATGGCCGGTCGTATGCCTCCCGGCGGGCAACTCGTTTTCAGTTGTATATTTGAACAAATTATTGATTTCTGGCATCCTGTTCGGTATATCGGTTACGCCGTAGACACTTTGAGTTAGCCCAACACCCCGCTAAGGAGGAAAAGGATCAATGAAATATTCCCGTCTAGTCGGTACCATTCTGCTCACGAGTTTAATATGTCTGCCGTTATCGGTTGTTGCTAGCAACAAACCGAAGGGGCGAATTCAGCCTCTCAGGTCCTGCGTTTCTTGTGCGTTTGAGGGCGGTTGTAGAACCTGCACAGGCAGCGGCAGGGGAGGGGTGTATTGCAATACATTTAATTGTGGGGCCTGCCAGGAAAGTGGGATATGTTTCCAGACTGATAGCATACACCGAGCGCCTTCCGACACCGACGAGCCTTTAAGACTATCCGCCAAGGTGATCCGAAATATCGCGGAAAAGCATGCTCGATTCGCGGCAACGCTTGCCGAGATGAATGTCTACGGCATTACCCCGGGTACGCGGCGGGTATATTGGACCCCATACCCATTGTCTTCGCCTGACATCGAAGCTTTCTTAAACAAATCCGGACATAGTCGCTTTTTTAAGCATTACGATGCCGAGGTGCGCAAATTAAATGTCCTTATTCAAAAGGGTGAACTCTCAGACATAGTCTACGACATTTCTATTAAGCAAACAGAGGACGGGGCCTGGTCAATAAAGCTGCAAGTTGAAGACGAGACCGCCGCGGCGTCCGTTGATCCGGCGTACTCCAGGTTAGAAATACAAGTCGCCGCCCGACCTGCTCAGGCCGCGGCTGCGCAACAACCCCCGCGAACAAAAGTGACCTGGCAGATCCAGTAGCTAACAGTTCGGACTGCCCCGCGGTTTTTAGCTGTTAACAATCGGTTGGCGCCGAGAGAAATTGGACCGCAAGAGGCAGGGGTAAAATATGTTTGTCCCCGCTTCTCTTTCGCCCCTTACCCCCTTACCCATTATCAATCCACACGAATTTTGTGCAAAACTTTGATTTTTGTGTAGAATCGAATTCTTGTGCAAAGCTCCTGTAAGTGACTGAAAATAGGTGCCACGACTTTGGCGTTATCATAGCCACTTTTGCCTACCCCCTTTTTTTCAATGCTGCCTATCTCGATACGTCACAACTCGGATTATCTAGTGACTTCTAATACAAGTATTCTATGCTACCCAACATTTCTCTAGCTAGGTATGCATAGCGGCCTAATGCCCGGCATCACCGGGCGCGGGCTGTCGCAACGGAGCCATCACTAGAAACTGGCTGCCCGCGCTCCGGTGCAACGCCTTGTTGGGCGGCGCTGTCACAACCTCGATCAGCCCAGTTGCTCTACCGACGCGCTCATCGGCTCTGGCCATGCCGAGTAGCGTGCCGCCACCTGCCATCCGCCCTCCACTCGCCGCCACACATCCACCAGAAAGAACTCTCCGCTGCGCTCTTGCCCTCGCACTACCGCCCGCTGCCGGAATCTTGAACTGACGACGGCATAGGGCTCAAGTAGTCGCACGGCGACTTGCTCAAAGTGAAACCACTCGCAGTCGTACTCGCTGACTAAGTCGAGCCATTCTTGCCGCGAGTAAGCCCGCTGCGGGTGAGTTGAGAGGGTGAAGGTATAGTCGGGGGCTAAGATGCTCTCCAGCGTCTGATGATCCTTCGTGCGCCAAGCTTCCATCCAGTGCTGCTCTAGTTGGGTGAGTTGTTCGGCATCGGTCATCGGGCACCTCTAGTGTTAAATGGATTTGCTGTTTTACATCTTACTGCGGTTGCTAAAATTCGCGAAGACGCCCAACTTAGCATTAGATTTCGTAAAAGACGCAACGCTTTATGTCTTTTATGATGTATAACAGGGCCACCGCCCAGCTAGCTGGCTGAATCCGCTGATCTTCTTGCCTGGCGCTGCGGATTATACCTCTCTTTTCAGGATGATCGCTATACGACCGTGCGTTGGTAGCTTCGCTCGATAGAAAGGCGAGCAACCGGGTCCCGCTTCAGGGGCAACGCCTTGTTACCCTACGACTGGATGTCGTCGTCCACCTTGAAGTATTTCTGTAGCTGATTCGCGAGGGGCGCGATTCTTCGAGAATATTAATGAGAGCAATATTTCATACTTGGTTTAGCCCTCTTACTAGTCGCTCTGCCTATTTGAGGCGACGCCTACACAAGCGTCCGCTGCTAGCAGCCTAAATCCGCCTGTATGCCAAGCCTGCCTTCCAGGTAGATGCGCCGTTAATCGCCGGCTGCTTGGTCGTGCTGGAGGAAACAGATATCCAAGTCGCTGTGGTGAACTGAGCATGGTCCGCTGGTGAGAATCGATTGCTGCCTGTCGATACTCAACAGTCGAATTCATTCCGTCGTTTCGTCAGCAAGCTTTCGAGACATTGCAGGATCGGCAATAATCAAGGCCATGTGCATGATCTGCACGCCTTCTTTGTCGCCCATCGCGTGGCAGACCCGCCCGGCTGTGTAATAGATGAGCGCGTTGCTGGGATTCAGCCCTGCCGCCACCGTCAACACCTTCTTCGCCTCGGCATAATCCTGCTTGTCGAAATAGACCAGCCCTAGCTGAAAGTAGGCGTTTGCGTCATCTATGTTGATCTCAATCGCCCGCTTGAGTGTCGTGACCGCTTCATCGAGACGGCCCTCCTCTTTGAGGCGTTTGGCTTCTTCTATCAAGTTATCCACGTAGTGTTCTCCGCGATCTGATTCTGTGAGGTGCTGACGCTTTTTTCCTACTCAGTTTGCGGTCACAGGGATGAGGGAGCTTCCCTGTCGTCGAACGCTGAGAAGAGTTGTGGCGCAAGGCGCAACTGATAGCCGGATAACCCTCACGGTCCCGTCAGGAAAGATCTGATCGAGGTCCATCCCGTCCAGCGTACCCCGCGTCTTCAGTTTGCGGCCCCCGGCCTTTAGCTTTGGAGGCCGGGCGAAAGAGACATAGGAAGTGCCGGCATTGTCCCTGGAAACCTCCACCACCACACCTTCAGGAAAGGCCTCACCGGCCGCCGTGAGTCCCAGCGAATCCGTGGTAATCGAAGACCTGGTAGGGTCAACATCGGGGACGCGCTGCGCGATCGTGAAGTTGCCGGTGGCTGTCGCCGTGACTTTTCCGCTGGAGAGCAGGTTGGCGACCACCTGAAGTTGAGAACTGGCGGCGCACAGGTCTGGCACGGTCCAAACGAAGGACGATTGGTCCGGCGACAACCCTGCGGCTACCGAGGTGGAGAACGTGGTTCCCGCGTCGGTAGAGAGTAGGATGTCGAAACTCCGCACCTGATCTCGGCTGGTGGCATCCCAGGAGACAATGATCTGCTGACCTGTTTGGTAGTGATCGCCACCGCCGGGTGACAGCACGCGAACGGTAACCGGCGAACCGCCGACAGACGCGGGTGGCTTGACGGTGCCGAAGCGCACTTCAACGACGCCTGCTCGCTGTCTGCCGGAGGCATCCCCGAAAGGCATTGCCGTTGCTAAGTCACCGGAGGTGTCGCCGTTGAGATCGCCGGCAGCCACCGCAAAGCCAAAGTCAGTGTTCGTCTGGAACGGTGGATTGCCTACCGCGACTTCTTCTGGTTCTGGCGCCGGATTGAACGGCGAGCGCGGTCTGAGTCTCGTGTTCCCCAGCGTGTGCCCACCGAAGACGACGTTGACGACACCGTTGCCGCCGAGGTTCGAGAGCGTGTCGCGCACCCCGCCGGGACTCCCGATCAGCAGGTCTGGGATCGTGTCGGCGTTGCCGGGGACGTTGTAACTGCCCGCACCGACCGCAAAGCCTACCCAGTTGTGCCCGCCGCCGATATAGACGGTGAAGTATTCGTTGGCGGCCGCATCGAAGCGCCGCTGGCTCAGACCCGCTCTGCCTGCAAAGACGTAAGCCGCCCCGGCATAACCATTCAGGCTGTAAGGGATGCCGGTCGCCGGTTCGATGAATATGCCGTCCACATTGGGTGCGCCGACGACCAGATCGGCAACACCGTCGCCAGTTAGGTCGGCTGCTGTAAGGGCGGTGCCGAATTGATGGCCGGGGCCGCCGCCGTAAAACGAGATGACGGCTGTGGTGTTGGTCACATCAAGAGTGCCACCCTGCGGGAATGGCCCAAGCACTCCGAAGACAGCGCCGGTGAAACTGGCGGGGGCTAAGGAGACGCCGCCAAGTTCATTGCGGTCAGGACGAGTCGCCCTCGGAGCCCCGGCGAAGATGTCACCGGCGTGATCGCCGTTGAAATCACCGATCGCCACGGAAGCACCTAAATGCTGCCTGACATCGCCACGGAGGGTGAAATCCGCGCCACCTGGCGACAACTCCAGCGTTCTCGTTTGCCCGCCGAAGGCAGTCCTGCCGTAAAACAGGTAGGCGGCCCCAGGGCTGTCGCCGCTGCCCGGCGCGCCGATCAGGAGGTCAGCCAATGGTGTTGTCCCTGCTGGCCCACCGGCCTCGCCCGCCGCGACGGCGGCACCAAAGCGCTCGCCGGCACCGTAGATAGTGAGATCCGCCGATTCGCCCTGAAAGAGGTCAATCGTGGCATTTCTGGCAAAGGAGTGACCTCCAAGGAATACGTAGACGGCACCTGAAGCGGGCCGTCCAGGCGCGCCTGCACCTGGCGCACCAACGATGAGATCGGTTACGCCATCACCATTGACATCACCGGCAGTGAGCGCGAACCCGAAGCGGTCGCCGTCGGCGGTACCGAGGATTGTGACGTCTACGCCGCCGTCACGGCCCGCCGCCGTATCAATGGCGGCAGGCAGGTTAGGCCGTCCGAGGATAACGTACACTGCACCTGCCATGTTTCGCTGGGTGGCTCCAACGACGAGCATTGCATCGGGCGCGGCAATCGCTAGATCGGATATCCCATCGCCGTTGAAATCACCGAAGACCAGCGCCTGCGAGTGATTGAGATCGCTCAGGTCTGTAGAATTCCCTGAGCCGCCGAGATGACTGTTCAGCGATGGACCGAGGATCTTCACGTCGGCGCCGGGCGGCGTTGGTTCTATGTCCTGAATCTTAACCTGTGATAACCCTATAGGGCTTATCACGAGTACCAATGCGCTAATAGACATACGGATTAAGTGTTTACGCCTGCGTGTGAATGGATATGATCGATCGTGGAGAAACATAATTTTAGCCCTTATCGCAGCGAAGGTGATTGAGGCGAACGCATTTTCAAAAACGGCTAGCCACTCGAGTGACTAGAAGTTCCAAAGCCAAACAGCAACCTCGATCAGGGTATTTCAATAATTCTGACCTTATATGTTGATCGCACAAATCCCTGATGACGGTAGGGGCCATTTTTGCTATTTTGTGTACCTAAACCATGATTGAAGCGGTTTGGTATCACCAGTGATGCGTGCCGCTTGGAAGTCCAAGAAACAGGGACTTCCGGCGCAGACACAAGTTGATAACAAACTAAGGGTAAATACCCTTAGCTGCACCATTCTAAGAGCATGTACTCTTAAATGCAAGCTGGTCAGTAGCAGCGGGATCCCATCAGGAGGGATATCCTGATGGGAAGAGCTTCACGACCCCGGCCTGTGCGCCTGGCCGAGAAACTCTTACACATCCGTAGCTCTCTCGGCCTCTCGCAAAATGAACTGATCAGCCTTCTTGGATTTGGGGGAGAGCTTACACAAGATTACATTTCAGCTTATGAACGAGGGGTTCGCGAGCCTCCGCTCCCGGTACTTTTGCAGTATGCCAGAAGAGCAAATGTGCTGGTTGAGACTTTGATAGATGATGAGATTGATCTCCCAGAGAAGTTACCTTGTAGATCGAGAAGCGAAGGAATCAAGCGGCTAAAGAGCAAGATATCTAGGAATCCACGCCGCTCCTCCAGATGAGGATAGCTGTTTCATACAAGATATCAATACACTTTAGTAGCTGGCTCAACCGGCTCCCACAAGTGGCGTCAGCAACTGCTTCCCCGTTGCAGCTTTCCGTAAATTGCGACTGCCAGAATTAATACCCTGAGCAAAATTGGGATTGGAGTCTCAAATAGGATCCGTTCTCTCCGCCCTGGACTTTTTTATAGCTCTATTTTCTTTTGTCCAGAGGAAGACAATGATATATGATCTTGTGCCGATTGTATTTTACGACATTACTCCTGGGTTTCAGTATTATTGAGGCACCTATTCCAATCAGTTGGCGTGTTTATCTTTTACATTATTATTTTTGCTCTATACAGGTGTCTTTGAACAAAATAGTTTTTCCCTAAACAATAAAGTCTTTCCCTAGCGGGCCATTTCCCCTTGGCCCGCTAGGGATCATGAACAAAAAAGTATTTCCCAAAATGAGCAAACTGAACATACCCGCCTCCTTCGGGTTTCTTTCGCATTGGTTAGAAAGCGAGGAGCGAAGACGGGGGCGGTGAGTCGCCGAAACCTGTTGACCCGCTTGCTAACTTGCAGTATATTACCGGCCATATTTTATGATCTTAATCTTAGATTTTTATTCGGCGTTAGCGCAGAATATTTAGCGAATCCTTCAGGTTTGGGCTCCAAGTTCCTCGGACCAGGTGACCTGCTCGATGATAGGCAAGTTTTCAGGTAGCTCGCTGCCCATAGTCTAACGGACAACTCCTAGCGTAATCACTTCCAATTGACTATGGTGATGTCAGTCGGTACGGACTCGCTCCTCAGCTTTTCATGCGAGTTTAGTCTCCTGGCCGTGTAATCGAAAGAACCATAGATCTTCGCATCATTTGGGACAGTGACGAACTGGAAGACTTCACTGGTTCGTAGACCGTCACGTCGCTGAGATTGACTTTGAAATGGACAGTGCTGTGCCGGCACTGAACCGCAAAGGAGCATGCGAGCTGAATGACGCGCACTGCTTGAAAGGAATCGCGGCATATGCCCTATCAACCATTCACGCTTACAGACGAAACGCCATTGATTTTGGCCGGACCGATGTTGAGAAAAGTGACGCAAGATTCAGTCACCGTCTGGGTTGCGCTCCGGGAAAGCTGCACTAACATAGGGCTGACGGTTACGGACCGGGCTACGGGTTCGATAGCCCTATCAGGAGCAACTTCTTCATCGTCGCAGATTGGTGACCATCTTCACGTTGCGGCGGTGACGGCCCGCAAGCAAGGAGCTTTGTCACCCGAAAGACTCTACATCTATGATCTGAACTTTGGCAGTGTGTCTTTCGGCGACGCTACTTCATTAAAGAAACCAAAAGTCTTCAATAAAGACGGAAACATCGGTCACACGTCACCGAAGCCACTCTGTTATAAGAATTTCGATCTGCCGTCCTTCCTGGTCCCCCCGAACGATTGGCGGAAGCTGCGTTTCTTAAACGGCTCATGCACCAAAATCAGAGGCGAGGGCGCCGATGCGACACTGGCGGTGGACAGGGCCATCGAAGAGAGCGCCGAAGCAGATAAGCCCCCGTCTCTTGGGACCTCCGCATTCGTTCGTCCGCACCTGCTAATGCTCACCGGCGATCAAGTCTATTGTGACGATGTGGCGGCAGCCATCCTGCGGATAATTATCGATGCCAGCAAAGCCATTTTCGGCGACTCGGATAAATACGCCGAGAATCTCCCGCTGGCCAAGCTTCCGAATGATCCTGTGCAGAGAGAGAAGGAAATCGAGAGGAGGACTCGCCCAGGCGTGCGCTTGAGTATCGCCAAGGACGAGTGTCACTTCACCTCCGCAGATCTGTCTATGGAAAACCATCTCCTGTACTTTCGTGAATATGCCTTGATTTATCTGATGGCCTGGTCGGATGTCCTCTGGCCGGTGAGCAATCAGGACTTCCCCAACTTTAAAGAGGTATACAAGGATAGCCGCGCGGAGCACCCCCTTGCTCGCAGCAGCTATATGTCAACCCACGTTCTGCCATGCTTTTCGACTCTCAAAATTTTACCTTTTGTCCGGCGCGCGTTTGCCAACATCCCGACCTACATGAGCATGGATGACCATGAAGTTGCGGATGACTCATTTATCACCGCCAACTGGTGCGCACGCGTCCTGGGGAGCCCCGTGGGCCGTCAGGCCGTTCGCAATGCTCTGAAGGCTTACGCCGTCTTCCAGGCATGGGGGAATACGCCTGAGCAATTCGAAGCCGGCCAGCCAGGAAAGAAACTGCTCGATCTGCTCACCCAAGGGCAGGCGGCAGATGTGAATGAGATTGACAAGTGTCTTGCGCTTCCGCCTCAGGCTCACCTGTTTGAGCCAGACATCTGGGATGGAAAGTTGAACGGGAAAACATGGGATGGAACCGTCGCCAAGGTGAGCGATCTCCCGGATATGTCCGTTGCGATGCAGCCCCATGTTAAAAATGGCGGGGTAATTCTTTCTCGTGATTCGGCGGTGGAGTCCTTAGTCTGGTACTACAGGCTGAACTTCGGCGACTATCAATTCATTGTAAACGACACCAGGACCTGGCGTGCGTATCCCGGTAATAGGGCGGACACTTCTGACAAGACACATGGTTATCTGCCGTGCGTTCCGATCAGCGACAGGGGGCTGACGAAGCAGTTCGCTCCGGATGGAGCGACCACCAAAAAGGAGGTCCTGTTCATTGTTAACGGCCTGGCCCCGTTTGATGTGCCGGCCCTCGAGAGTCTCCGCGAGAATTCGAGATTCGACCCCACGTCGGTCACCGGCTACGCCGACATTAGCGCAATCGACATTGAAGGGTGGTCAACCTTTCCAGAGGCGCGTGAGCAATACTTTGCCTTCCTCGCGGCTGAGGACCTGAACACCAAGTCGCCGACCGAAAGACGAATTGTGATTCTCTCCGGAGATATTCACCACTCCTATACGTGTCGAATGCGCTACTATTCCGAAAAACCGATGTACGGCGCCGCGACTCCGCATTCAGCGGTGTTCGTGCTGTTGACCGGCAGCGCATTCAAGAATGAGGACCTCAAGACGCGCTGGCTTCATGAAAACGGATACGTACAAGTCGTGGGGAGTGCCGACAATCGCCCCTTGCGCAAGTTCTTCTTCGGTTGGAAGGAGCGGAAGGGAGTGCCGGCGTCCTTGGGCACACTCGCCGTCGAGGGTGTAAAGCCGGAGTCCATAGACCCTCTCTGGAACGCTCCTCAAATCGAGCCCCTGGCAGTCTGCCTGGAAGTTCTCGCGGCCCGTTATCCTGAAATCTACAGCCGCCTCTTCGGGCTGAGTAACTCATATGAGCTCACGCTTGCTTCCCCGGAACCCAGCGACTGGAGGTATCGCCTGGATTACTTTACCGGCGCGACTCGGGTGACCACCACTCCAACCTCTATTCCCAACGCCGGCAAATCAGCGATGAGCCAGGCGACGCAAGAGTACAGGAGGGTGCTCCGGTATGCCTCTCCGGAGCTCAAGCAGGGCACGCACATTGTTGGAAAAAACAATATGAGCGACATCTATTTTCACAGCGGGCAGGAAGGCGGCCAAGAGCGGCACGTCATCGTACAAGGGGTCTGGTGGTATCTGAATGATGCTGATGACAAAACCCTGAAGGAACAAATCTTTTACGGCGTGCCTTTCGACCCGACGCCCGGGAAGTTCGATATAAAAGGTCACTTCGGTCCTATTTCAGCCAGCAATAAAGAGTAGGTCAGTTATGGATGAAAGCTTCCAGGAAAGGGCGCTGCGAGAGCTATTGCTCATTTTGCAACCGCTTGAGGCAATGTCTCAAAGCACGGCGGCTTTCAGATCCCGGCTGCGCCGAATGGGATGGTCGGAAGCGGCAATAGATAGCTCGACCATCGCACAGATCGCTCAGGGCTGCGGAGACCTTTACCAGGCAATCAAGAGCCTGGCTGAAAATCCGCCTAAGAGCCTCAGCGATCTCGCTCAGAGCCTGGGCACGCTTGGAACAGCATTCCGAGGCTTAATAAACCTGATTGAAGGATTAACTCACTCCGCCTCCGTGCCGGTCGAGTTTAAACGTTTCGGCCAGGAACTGGTCGAGCAGCTCATTACGGACTACCTGTGGGGGTACCACCCCATTGCCTTTAGGGTCTGTGTTCTGCTCACCCTCGTACGGGTTCGGGAAGAACTGGAATGGACCGTCCATAATGGGGAAGTCATCAGGGTGCCTGACCGGCAGCCAAGATTCGAGCTGGGCCGTCTGGCTGATTTGCTGTCCGATCCGGTCGGCACTTTAAAGCTTGAGTACCTGCCGCGGGGATTGGGCGATGGCGATGCCGCCGATGCCGCCGCGGACAAGCTGTTTCCGGCGGTGGCCGCCTTGCTGGGTTCCGTGAAGGGCCTGGCGGCCAGTTACGGAATTTCTGGGCCATTGCGAGACGGTCTTGATTGGGGTGCTTTTGGCAATAAGGTCATTCCGCACATGCTCTGTGTATACACCAGGCCAGGCGCATTCCTGGTTGTGAATGACGGCTCATTCACCGAAGTGAGTTTTGGCGCGACGCTGGCATTGGCATCCCCGGATCGGCTCGCGGGTTCTAACCCGGCACTGGTCGTCGCGCCGTTCGGCTCATTTGAAGCGGCTTTTCCCGTCGGCGGCGGTTGGCAATTAGACATTGCCCTTGGCGGCACCACCTTCCCGGCTTTCGCCATAGGCCCAGGCGGGTTCGAGTTACTTGAAGCGGGCTCTGTCACGTCGATTAAAGGGCACATCGGCGCCGAAAAATCTGGTCAAGTCGAAGGCGCGCCGGCGTGGCAAGTAGGAAGCGATACCGGGACTCGGCTGCAAATCTCTTCCTTGTCGCTCGGTGTCGATATGAGCCTTGAAGGCGCAGATGCCGATATCGGCTTTCTGATCAAAATCGGCCAGTCGGCGCTGGTCATCGCTCCCGGAGACGGTGACGGGTTCCTGCAAAAGGTCCTACCGAAAGATGGTTTCAAGATAGATTTTAACCTGGCGTTCGGCTGGTCAAAGTCGCATGGCGTGTACTTTGACGGCGGCGCGGGCTTTGAGGTGACCTTGCCGGTTCACCGGACGCTCTTTGACATCATCGAGATCGAAACCGTTTCAATCGCCCTGGCGATCAGCAAAGAGGGTTTGCGGCCAGCGGTCGCGACCACGATCAATGTTCATATCGGTCCCGTCGCCGCGACGGTCGAGCGAATGGGCCTGTCGGCAAATCTGGCTTTCAAGGAAGGTAACCTTGGCCCGGTCGATCTGTCAGTCGGGTTCAAGCCGCCCAACGGGCTCGGCATCGTCATCAATGCCGGGCCGGTCACCGGCGGCGGCTTCATCTCTTTCGACTTCGAGAATCAACGCTACGCCGGGGTGCTGCAACTCAAGCTCTACAGCATCGGCATCACGGCCATCGGGCTGCTCGACACCAAATTGCCCGGCGGCCAATCCGGGTTTTCGTTCCTGATCATCATCGCCGTCGAATTCACGCCAATTCAACTCGGCTTCGGCTTCACGCTCAACGGCGTCGGCGGGCTGGCAGGCATCAATCGGACAATCGTCACACAGGTGCTGCGCGACGGGTTGCGGCAGAAGGCCCTCGACAGCATTCTCTTTCCGCCGGAGCCGGTCAAACGCGCCACGCAGCTCATCAGCGATCTTCGTCGAGTCTTTCCGCCAGCCGAGAACCGCTACGTCTTCGGGCCGATGCTCAAGATCGGCTGGGCAACATTTCTCGAAGCGTCATTGGGCGTGATCCTGGAAGTGCCTTCGCCGGTGCGAATCATCATCCTCGGACAGCTCGACGTGCTGATGCCGGAACGCCACGCCCCGATTGTCGAGCTGCACCTGGACGTGCTCGGCATCATCGATTTCGGTGAGAAGCTGTTTTCGCTCGACGCCAGTCTCTACGATTCGCGGGTGGCGCTCTTCAATATTTCGGGCGATATGGCGTTGCGGCTGTCTTGGGGCGACAACCCCAGCTTCGCGTTGAGCGTCGGCGGCTTCAATCCCCACTTCCAGCCGCCGCCGGCCTTCCCGACGCTGCGGCGGCTGTGCATCTCGCTCGGATATGAAGACAACCCGCGCCTGGCCCTGGAAGCCTACTTCGCCGTCACCTCCAACTCGTTCCAGTTCGGCGCGGCGCTATCGTTGTATGCGGCGCTGGGGCCGCTGGAAATCAAAGGCTTCATGGGCTTCGATGCCCTGTTCATCTTCGAGCCGTTCTCGTTCATCATCGATTTCCAGGCATCGCTCGAACTCAGCATCTGGGGCTTCAAGCTGCTGGGCATTTACGTCACGGCGACGCTGTCGGGGCCGACGCCGTATCACATCATTGGTGAAGCCAAGGTCAGCATCCTGTTCTTCGAAGTCTCCGCGCATATCGATTTCACGTTCGGCGACGAGAAACACGAGAGCGTGCCAGGCGCAGACCCGTGGCCGTTGCTTGAAGCTGCCGTCGAAGATCAACGCAACTGGAGCGCGTCACTGCCGCCGGCATCAGTCGCGGCGGTCACACTGGCTGCGCCGGAAGGAAACCAGGCACCGGTTCTGGTTGATCCGATGGGCGGAATCACGCTGCGGCAAAAGGTCGTTCCGTTCAATCAGCGCCTTACGAAATTTGGCGAGGCGGCGCCGAAAGTTCATGACCTCTTCCAGCTTGAGGAGGTCAAGCTCGGCTCGTCGTCTCTCCGCCTGCCCGACCCTGAGCTGAACCTGGTTAGCGACCACTTCGCCCCGGGACAATTCCGCGAGATGACGGATGCCGAGAAGATATCCAGCCCGTCGTTCGTTGATCTGCCGTCCGGATTCACGCTCGCCAGCGATGCGCTGACGGTCGGCGGCGGAATGGAAACGAGAGTCGAATACACAACGAAGCTGATCGACACCAAAAATAAGACGAGCGTTGACGCGGGCACACATCCTGTCAGCGGCGCAACGCTGCTACAGATGGCGCGGCGCGGCGCACAAGGGTCGGAGCTAGCGATGGCTGGCCTCAGTAAGTACGCGCCTTCGCCAGCCGACCCCAAGCTCGTGGCACTCGCCGAAGAGCAGTTCGTCGTAGCCCAGAAGGCTGACCTGAAGATGCGGGCCGACATCACGCATCCCGTTTCAAAAGGGCTGGCCCAGCTGGCGCTGGCCGATTATCTGAGCCGTAAGCCGTCCGAGCGCGAGATGCTGCAAGTCATCCCCCTGGCCGAAAGCAAGGAGGCCGCATGACCGACATCGGGAAATACCTCTTCCTGCCCTGGCTGCGGCGCGGCGCGGCCACCCAGATCATCCGCGCTGATGGCACGGCTACGACCGCTCAGGCGCGCGCCGCATTCGACATCAGCGTCGCATTCCAGGGCGCTTTGACGACCAGGTCCGTCAGCCTCGCTCTGTATGGCCCAGGCGATGTCATCGGCTTCGACGCGCGCGCGGTGCTGCGCACATGGCCGGCGGCGAACGTCTTTGAAGCCGAGAGCAATTGCTTCCCCTTGATCGAATTCGACCAGCCCGACTTGCCGTGGCGCTACACCGCCGCGACCGCCGATTCGGCAAAAGACCGTTTGCGGCCCTGGCTGTGTCTGATTGCGCTCAAGGATGATGAGTTCGAGATCGAAGACGCCGCCGGTCAAAACCGCCGCCTGCCGGTGGTCAAAGTTAAGCCCAAAGCCCCGCTGCCGAACCTCGACGAGGCATGGGCATGGGCGCACGCTCAAGTCATCGGCGCGCCAAGCAAGTCCGCTGGTGACGTTCAACGAGTCGTGAATCTTTCCCCGCGCCAGGCGATCTCTCGCATCATCTGTCCGCGACGGCTCGATCCAAAAACGCCGTACACCGGTTTTCTCGTGCCGGTATTCGAGCGCGGACGGCTGGCGGGTTTGAATCAACCGCAGGATGAGCATCTCGACGCGATGCAGACGGCGTGGAGCAGCGGTACTGGGGTGCGGCCAGCAGACATCGCGCTGCCAATCTACTATCACTGGCGATTTCAGACTGGGGGCGAGGGAGATTTCGAGTCACTGGTGCGAAAGCTGACGCCGAGAAGGCTGCCGCCGACGGTCGGCAAACGCGATATGCTGGTTGACGAGCCGGGCGCTGGATTGCCTTCGCCAGTTGCTTCGGCCGAGGTGAAGGTCATGGCCCTGGAAGGCGCGCTCCGGCCGCCTGATGCAACGACTAGCGAGTGGCGGGAGAGCGACCGGAATGACTGGATTGCAAGACTAAAGGCGCTGCTGAATCTTTCACATGATCGTCTCCAAAGGGATGGCGAAAAGACGATCACGCCGCCGCTCTACGGGCGCTGGCATGCGGCGCGCGAAACGCTTGACGGCACATCAACTGCCCGGCCGATATGGTTTGAGCAGCTTAACATTGATCCGCGCCTGCGCGTCAACGCAGGGCTTGGGGCGCTGGTCGTGCAGGACCAGCGCGAATCGTTGCTGGCAAGCGCGTGGCAGCAGGTCGAACGGATTCGCGCCATCAATGAAGAGCTGCGGCTGGCGCAACTGGCGCGCGAGGCGGCCAAGAGTGTCAAGGAACGCAACCTCGATCAAGCGAATACCGATTCGTTATTGACGGTCACGTCGCCGGTCCACTCGATGATCGCGTACCAGGAGGCGACGGTCGCCTCTCACCTTGAAGCCAGTCCGATTCCGAAGGGCGTCCTCGACCCAGGCTGGCGGCGAGTGGCACGTCGCATGGGTCCGCTCGGCGCTCGCCAGGGTCGCGACACGCGTCCGCCTGGCGCTGATCTGCTTGAGCGTTTGAACGAAGGGCGACTGCAAGCCGCACCGCCGCCGCCGCAATCACCGAGCTTGCCCGTGCCGACCAAGGTCACGCGGGGCGATGGGAGATTGGATCACGATGCCATCCTATCGAGGCCGACTACGGACACGCTTCCCTACGAGCCGGATTTTACCGACCGTGACTATTGGCAGTGGGCAGTGTTCGAGCCTCCCTTCCGGCAGGTTCCGCCGGGTCACCCTCGGCCAGATATTCCAATTGATGGGACCGTAATAAAGGTCAACACGCCGCCCACGACGACAACCAAGAAGAAGGTTGATCTTGAGAAGATTAAGGACGCGATCTTGAAAGCACTCGACCCGGAAGAGACGATCACCAAACCGCTGCGCAAGCGTTTGCGGCCGCCGCCGGGTTGGAATCCTCAAGACCCCATCGAGCCGGTGATGGCTTATCCTGACTTTCCGCAACCGATGTACGAGCCGCTTCGCGACCTGTCGCAAGAGTGGCTGTTTCCCGGACTGGACAAGGTCGAATCGAACACGCTGGCCTTGCTGGCCCCGAACCAGCTAAGCATTGAGGCTTACCTGGTCGGCCTCAATTACGAGATGGCGCGGGCGCTGTTGTTCAATGAATACCCGACCGATCAGCGAGGCTCGTACTTTCGCCAGTTCTGGGATGTGCGCGGTTGCGCGACGCCGGCGACGGCGAAGGAGTTTGAAGACATCAAGCCGATTAACGAGTGGTCGAAGACGGCGAAGCTCGGCGAAAATGGCCGGCGACCTCCGGGCCAGACGCTGGTGCTGCTGATTCGCGGCGACGTGCTGCAACGCTACCCGAACGCCATTGTCTACGCCGTCAAAGCGGTAGCGGGTACACCGCGCCGGCTCGGCGATAAGCCCGAAGACGAAAAGCACCCGATCTTTTTCGGCAAGATGAAGCCGGATGTTACCTTCGTCGGCTTCGGCGATTTGACGGCGGCGCAGGCCAAAGGGTCCGACGCCGATCCGGGCTGGTTCTTTGTGATTCAGGAGCAGCCGACCGAACCGCGATTCGGGCTGGTCGCTCCCGAAACGCCGGTCAGCGGCGATGCCAAAACCCCTGACGAGTTATCGTGGAGACACTTCGCCAAAAGTGATGCGGACCTGGAGAAGCTGACTTATCTCAGCTTCGGGTCTGCGCTGCCGCCGATCACAAACCACGAAGACGCGAGATGGCCTGACCCAAGGGCTTCCGACATTGCATTCGTCACTCTGCGGCGGCCTTATCGCGTGGCGATTCATGCTTCTGAAATGCTTCCGTAGGCGCGAGCCCCGCGGCCACTCAGCCGACCAAGCGTGAGGAGAAATGGCAGATATAAGTGGCATTGATGTAGGAGAGATGGCAGACCCCAGAAGCTTTGCTGATCTGGTGAGAAGCTGGAGCACCCAACACCCCGTCGTACTCTTGCCGGCGCGCGTGGAGACGCGCTTCGACGTGATCTCGAAAATATTGCGCATACGAATCTATCCCGACGACATTTGCGCAGACACACACGAGCCCCTGCTGACCGAAGCCGAGGCACAAGCCGGCGCGGCGTATTGGAAAGCCTTGTGGAAGTCCAGCAAAGTTGAAGACGAACAGGCGGCGTGGCGCATGCTCGTCAAGCGATTCGGCGCACAGCGCGCCGCGTGGGTCGTCCTCGAAACGCAGCCCGCCAACCTGGCGAAACGCCCGGACGGCGAGCCTGAGATTCCGCGCTTACCCACCAGGCCGCAGAGCTGGACGCGAGGCGCACAAGCGCAGGTGCTACCGAGTCGCTGGATCGCCATCGCCTATCGTCCGGGCGGCCGCCCGCCGGTGAGCGCCGAGGGCAATCCGGTTGTCCGTCCGCTTGCGCTCACGCTATCGCCCGCGGACAAGCCGCGCACGACGATCTCAGATGATCTAATGATCGCCAAGGAGATTCTCTGGACCGTTGATTACGGCGCGGCGCTGGAGGCAGGAATGGCGATGAACATGCCGCTTGATGATCGCGACCTCGCCGAAGGCTTTGAACGGTTGATCGTGATCGGGGCCGCCGGTGTCGCCCCCGAAGCCGCGCAGAGCCTCGTGGAGCAATTATTCGAGGCGCATCATTACTCGCGCGGAATCGAATTCCTCCGGCAGGGGACGCCGACCAATAACACGCAAGCCGTAGCGTCGGGCTTTCCGCCGCCGGACCCAGACGCAAACGTCAGCTTCGCGGTCGAACAACGCGGCCTCACCGTGAGCAATCACGACGGCGAGCGGTTTGTCCGAGCGCTGGGCCTGAGACCGAAGATCGTCGAGCATGTCGCCGGTGCCGACCGCGATGAGTACCGCGCCGCCAGCGCCATGTCGGGTGCGTTATGGCCGGTCACGTTCGGCAACTTCATTCGCCAGTTGATGGCTCCTGCCTTCGACAACCAGGAGTTCGAGATTGAAAGTGCGCGGGGGTATTTCATCGAACACGTCAAAGCGCGCGGCCCTTACCCGGCCTTGCGTGTGGGAGCCGTGCCCTACGGTCTGCTGCCGGTCACTTCGCTGCGCCGCTACGTCTCGTCGCAGTACGCCTTCAGCCAGTTTGAGCGCGAGCTTCCCCAGGCGCTCAACCATTTGCTGCCGGTCTGGCTCAACGGAGCAGAACGCGCGCCGCGCGTCGGACAGACGGGCGACCCTGATGCGGACTTGCTCGCCATCCTGGGAATGGAGGCAAGCACGCAAGAAGTTCGTGTGCGCAGCGCGCTCGGCCCTAGCTTCATCTTGAAGCTCTATGAGTTCATCCCCGGCGGCTGGCCGAATCTGTATCGGCAGTTGGCCGAGGCCGCCAAGATTTATGAACGACTCGGCAAAGACCCGCGGACGGACGCGAAATGGATGCGAGCGCGGGCGAACTGGTTCAGTTATCTGGCGGTTGCTGATCGCTTCGGCGGCCCGCTGGTCACCAGCAAACCGCTGTCGGAGACCGACCGCCTCGATCCGAACTACATCACCTGGATTCGCCAGGCGACGATTGAGGATTTAAGAAAACAGAACTTTGGCGCGGAGCAGCCGCCCGACGCCTTGCTTTATCTGCTGCTGCGCCACGCGACGCTGCTCGAATACGTGCGCCTGGCCTACGACTTTCTGATCGCCAACCGGAAGGCCGCCGATTACGAGCGGTACGAGCGCGAATTCTCGAACCTGTTCGACATGCCTGCCTGGAATGACATTTGGAAGTATCTCGGAACGAACTATGCCGCGCTAACCAATAACCTGTCGCTCGGAGAATATCTGCTTTCCGACAGCGCCGCGCCTCAGTTGAAAGACGCGGTCCGCAATTACCATGCTCACCTCGAAGCGCTCGAAGAACTACCGACAGCCGAGCTGGAACGGCTGTTTTCAGAAACGCTCGACGTGTGTTCGCACCGCGTTGATGCGTGGGTGACATCACTGGCCAAGAAACGCATCGCAGAGATGCGGCGCATCACGCCGGACGGTTGTCACCTCGCGGCATTCGGCTGGGTCGAGAAGCTGCGACCAGCTCCTGCGGGCGGCCTCTCCGGGGGCTACATTCATTCACCGTCAATGAACCATGCGGCGGCGGCAGCGATCCTGCGCAACGCCTACCTGACGCGCGGCGGGGCGTCACGTACAGAGTATGCGATTGACCTGTCGTCGTCGCGCGTGCGCACCGCGCGCTGGCTGCTCGACAGCGTGCGCAATGGCCAGCCGCTCGGCGCTGTGCTGGGTTATCTGTTCGAGCGCCGATTGCACGAGATAAAGAAGGAAATCTACATCGCGCCGCTGCGCAAGCTCTATCCGCTGGTGGCTGACAAAGCGTCGGTTTCCGGCGAGCCGGTCGAAGCCATCGCCGCGCGCAATGTGGTGGACGGCTTGCTATTGCGCAAGGCGTGGCGGGCCAACACCCTCCCATATGAGCGGGATGGGTTGCCGGCTAAAGACGACAAGCCGTTTCAAGCTGAACTGCAACGGCTCGACGACGCCGTTGACGCAGTGGCTGATTTGCTGACGGCTGAATCCGTCTATCAGATGGTGCGTGGAAACACGTCCGCCGGCGCGGCGACGCTCGATGCGATGGCGCAGGGGCTTCGCCCACCCGACCCGGAAATCGTGCGCACGCCCCGGAGCGGTCTTTCGCTCACTCATCGCGTTCTGCTAATCATCGGAGCAACTCCGGTCTCCTTATCAAGCAAGTGGCGTCAAACGCTCACGCCGCGGGCGGGCGCTGAACCCTGCCTGGATGCCTGGGTCGGTTCGGTGATCGGCGATCCTGAACAGGTTCGTTGTCGCGTCAGTGTTCTCGATCCGACTCCCACTGATCCGCAATACCGCCGCGAGGTCCTGGTGACATTGGCTGATCTGAATCTGCGTCCGCTGGACGTGCTCGCATTGGCCAGAACCTCGGCGGCCAGCGCTGAAGACTCCGAGCTTGACCGCCGCGTCGCGGCAGCGGCGTTGGCAGGCAGCGCGCCGTCAGACGTGCAGATCATTTACGAAGCAGCCCCGGACTGGTCGCGAACTACTCTGCGGACTTTCCCCGAAGTGCTTGAGCTTGCCGGTGCCATCAACTCAGTCATTGCCGGCGCTCGACCCTTGAAGCCTGAGGACCTCACCGCGCCCGAAAAGGGCACGGGTGGCGCGACGAATGGTGCCGATGCGGCCAGGCGGGCCAACGCCGCAGCCGATAGCTTGCGCCATCTCAGGGCTCAGTTGAACGGCGCGCTGACAGCCCCGCGCGTGAGCCTCCGCGAGCCGCTGACGGCGGCTTCCTTGTTCGGCGTACAAGGAGCGTTTCCGTCGCCCGTCACGTTGTCGCGTGAAGCGCTCGCCGCGTCAGCAACCAGCGCGCTGGCGGAGATAGATCGCCGCCTCAAGAAGGCAGGGCCTGACGCGATCAAAGCGGACGATGCGAATGCCGTGCGGCTTGCGACAGACATGCTGCAAGCGGTCTTTGGCGAAGACTTCGTCTGGCTCCCACAAATCAGCGCCCCCTCGCCCGACGAGCTGGCTAACGCAATGGCGAACAGCCCGCACACCGATCCGAAGCCGAAGGCGTTGGCCGTAGAAGAATGGTTCCAGCAAACTGCGCCCGTGCGTGCCCCGTTGGCGCGCTGGCGGAAGTTCCGTTTGTACGCCGAAGCGCTTGGCGTACCTTACAAGAATCCTGACCTCGCGCAATTGCCTTTTCGCGAAAAGGACATCGGCGCGCGCTGGATTGGGGCTTCTCTTCCTGAGTCTTCGTTTGCCGGAAAAATCTCGCTCGTGCTCTACCGCCCCGCGAAGCCTGATGCGGGAGACAGATGGGCCGGCTTGTTGATTGACGAATGGACTGAGGTTATTCCCCTGCGCGAGCAAGCCACCGCCGCCGCCTTTCACTACGACAACCCCGGAGCCGAAGCGCCACAGACCGTTCTGCTGGCGGCCCCGCCCGTATGGGATAACCCGACCCGGTTCTGGGATGCCGATACGCTGATTGATATCATCAACGAAACCTTCGACCTCGTCAGAGCGAGGGCTGTTGACGGGGAGTTATTAGACACGCTGGCGGCGTTGAGGCCGCCAATTCTGTTGGCTGATAGCTCGGTTGATCCTGAGCTGGCTCCGACAGTAGCTACGACTTTTGCCGGTAAGCTGATTTCCGATCCGGTGATCGGTTGATTTGACTTCGACTTTCTCGGAAGGGTGACCAATGCCATCCATCATTACTTACTGGAATCGCCTGGAGCCGCGTCCGCGTTCGGACGAGATTGGGCGCAGCCTTGCCGCTCAGATTCGCGACCCGCTGTGGATGCTGGCGCGACAGTGGCAGGTGGGTGAATTTCAAGGCGAAGACGCCGGGTCGCCCAAGTTCGTTCAGGTCGTCACAGAAAACGTTCCCATCAGCCACATCCGCTTCAATGCAGACGAGCCGCTGCGAGAACTCGGCGAAGCCATGCCGATTGAACGCCTTGTCGAAGCGGAGGCTTTCTCGCCGAATCTCTCGCTGCGCGTCGAGCTGGGGCAGACCTTCGAGATGATGCTGGGGCTCGAAAGCGCCGGCGCGATGATCGAAGCGTTCCGCCGGGCATACCCGCTGCCGACGGAATCGAGCCGCGACTTCCATATAGACTCCCGCGACCACGAGTCGTTACGTTTCCTCCGTTTCTGCCAGGGCCGCGCGCTCGACGGCTTCAAGCTGTATGCGGCGGCGCAGGCGGCAGGCTCGTCGCTGCCGGCCAGTCCCTCAGTCCCGGACGAGTTGAAAGACAACGTCACGCGGGCGATCAGGAGTCTTCAGGCATGGGTCGCAGAGGTCTATGGTAAGATCGCCGAAACGGATGACGCCCCCGCGTGGAAGCCCGCGCGAATCGAGTACGCCATCGAGGCGGCCGCAACCGGGCCATCCGGCGATAAGAAATCCCTTGACGGAATGGTCTTCTCCGCTTCGCCCGGCAGGGATGGTGATTTCGACTGGTTTGCGTTCGACCTGCGCGCAAGAACCGGCTCGGCGTTGCGCGAGGTCAAAGAAGAGTCTGTCTCGATGCTGCCGGCTTACGTTCAGTTCCGCGGTATGCCGAATATGCGCTGGTGGGATTTCGAGACGAACGTGACCGACTTCGGCGCGATCAGCCCGCAGAAGCGCGACCTCGCCAAGATGGCGATGATGGATTTCATGCTGATTCACGGTAACGACTGGTTCGTCGTGCCGCTCACCCAGCCGATGGGGAGCGTCTGCTGGATCAAGGAGATGGTGGTGCGTGACGTTTTCGGTATGGTGACGCGCATTGATCGCGCCGACGCCTTGCCGGTGAGCGCGCCGCGCGAGCGCTGGACGATGTTTTCGATCACCGCGCCGGACGACCTCAACAAGCTCGCTCCGGTCTTCATTATCCCGCCAAGCCCCACGACGGTCGCGCAGTTCGGCCCGGCCATCGAGGAAGTCCGGTTTTTGCGTGACGAGATGGCCGAGATGGTCTGGGCCGTCGAGCGGACGACGGAGAATGCGGCCGGCGGAACTTGGAGCGGTCACGAGCGCGACATCGCGGGCAGAGCGCCGGCACACGAATCCCCGCCTCCTCAAACACCTGCCGGAGAAGGGCAACCTGAAATCCCTCTGATCTATCGCATCGAAACGACCGTCCCTGAAAACTGGATTCCGTTTGTGCCGGTATCCATCAATCCGGCTGAAGGTGAGATACGCCTTGAGCGCGCGGCCATGTTGAGAGATGAGGAACCGGTCAAACCGTTCGGTAGAATTCTGCAACCCTCCGGCCTGCCGGTTTATCAGGTCGAAGAGGAGGAAGTGCCGCGCGCGGGTGTTCTCGTGTCGCGAGTACTTTGCCGCAGCCGCTGGATAGACGGCTCGACACATATTTGGATCGCTCGACGCAAAGGTCCGGGTGCGGGCGAAGGCTCCAGCGGCTTGCGCTACGACCTGGCGCTGCCCAATACGAAAGCCGCCGCTGATTAGCCAATTTATGGAAGAACTTAATTGTTTATCGACAGTAGGCGCAGCCTAAAGGCGGGATTGCTGATGGCCGACGAGACGCTTAACCAACCGATAGAAATCTTTTACTCTTACGCTCACCGCGATGAGCGGTTGAGAAAACGGCTGGAAGATCACCTCGCCGTCTTGCGGCGGCGGGGCCTGGTCGCCGGTTGGCACGACCGCGACATTGACGCCGGCACCGAGTGGAAAACGCAGATTGATACCCACCTGCAAACCGCGCAGATCATCCTGCTGCTGATAAGCGGCAGCTTTCTGGCATCGGATTACTGTTATGAGCTTGAGATGAAGGTCGCCTTGGAGCGCCACGACCGGCGCGAGGCCCGCGTAATCCCGATCATCCTGCGGCCATGTCTGTGGAAGGATGCGCCGTTCGCCCGGCTGCAAGTGTTACCGAGGGACGGTAAGCCGGTGACCGCATGGCCAAGCCCTGACGAAGCATTCCTGAGCGTTGCTGAAGGCATTCTCGCGGTCGTCAAGCACATGCGCGGCGAAGCTCACTGACGGTCATTTCCCCACAAGAAACTTCGTGTACGCCGAGAGCTGCTTACCCGGCTCGACGCCTTTGCCTTCGGCGGCAAAGAAAACATAGACACCAGACGGCAATGCGACTGTCGCAGGAGTAGGCGACGTCATCCTCGCGGCATTTGCTGATCCGTAAGATTCAGGAAAGTAGTAAATCGAGATGCCTTGCAGCTCCTTATCTGTTTTTACGTCGAATGCCTTAACGGTGACCTGATAACGAGCCACCTGACTACTTGACTGCTGGCTCATCGTGGGTTCAGGTTGATAAGTCACAAGCCGACTGAAAGCAGGCATGCTTCCGTAATTCTTTTCGTCCTGAAACGGGTTGGCTGCGGCGCGCGCGCCGCCGGTCACTTCCAGCCTGATGGGATAACCGCCATCTGAAGTCGGTAATAAAGCCGCCGCGTCGATGATCTGAGTGACAGATTCTCTATCGATTTTGATCGCCACTTGGAGAGGCGGCCCAGAGCGGGGTGTGACCGTCAGGGGTGCGACCGTCAAGCGATAGTTGCCATATGGCAGGTCATCTATGGCCAGCTGATTCTGCTTGGCAATGCTCACCTTCGTGAGCGTGCCCGGCATGGGCTGTGGTCCGCCCGGGGGCTGGGGTGAGGGTCTGAGGTCAACTATCACGTCGCCTTGTTGCGCCCCAACGTTTTGAAAGCGGACCAGCAGTCTGCCTCTCGCAGTATTTGACCCTGTCACTGTTGAAGCGAAGGTAGCAATTATCCCCCCGGTCTGGCCCGGACCGGCCTTCGTATCTTTGAGCTGGAAAAGAACGCCGCCTATGGGTGGGAGCTTCGGGTCGACCGTCACGTTAGCAGAGAGTCGGCACGGGCTGAGCGCGGTGACACCAACCGCGACATCGAAAATGGCGCGCGTGAGCTGGGCTCGCTCAACGGTGAGCGTCGCCTTGCTCAAATCATAATTGCATCCCTTAACCGAAATAGTGATGGGGATTCTGTCTCCCGGCTTCAATTGCGGAGGGATGGTCGAGGTAAAGACCGGCGCTGTCGGGACACGTGGGGGGATTTGCCGGGCGGTGAAAAGTTTAGTGATGGTGAAGGGAACTTGAGCGGTTAAGCCGCCTCTGCTCAATGTCAGGTTCACCATCCCAACGGGCGCATTCGGATCAATGCGCAACGAGGCCGCTATGCCGCAATCATCTGTCTTGGCATCGCTAATCGTTATGCCGCTCCCAGGCGGCACTGAGATGGATGCCGTCTTCAGGCTGTTCGCTGCGCAGGCTGTTTTGTCGTCGCCGGAGATAGTCAGTGTGACGGTGCCACCTTGCGTGCCCTGGTTGGGCATATATGAAAGCTGTGGGAATGGTTGCTCGGCGACCCGAAACGGGAACGAGCCGATGTTCGTGTCGCCCTTCTTGATTGTCAGTTCAGTTGTCCCCGTCGGCGCATCGCTTGCGATGTTGACCTGTGCGGCCATTCGACAATCTTCAGCGTCCACAGCGACGACAGTGATGCCGCTCCCAGCGGCTCCGGTCAGTGCTGCCTCATTCAGATTGTAGGTGGCGCAATCATCACCCGCCCTTGTGTTCGTGACCTCGATTGTAAGACTCTCCCCACGCGTGCCGGCTGTGGGCTGCACTGTGAAATCGGGTGGCGGGGTCTGTGGCGGCGTTGCGGTCGGGAAGGCAGACCAGCCGACTATTGAAAGCAGGCCAGCCATCAGCAGTAAGATCAGGGGTCGCACGCCACGTATAGAATGACCGCCGGGGAACAAGAGCCGCCGCAGCCGCTTCGGGAAATTTATCGCTAGCCGCTCAGGCTTCTGGCCGGATAAGAAGCTGAGGAAGACGTAGTCGCGCAGCGGGCTGTCTGTAGGCGCGGCGTTCAGGAACGCCCGCCGCGAGTGTTGATTCCTTATCTCTCGTATTCGATCTTTAATGCGGCCAAGCATCCGCCCGACCACGCCGCGCGGCGGCGCGCTCGTTTCTTCGGTCAAGGCACTGGCAAGCTCCAGGTCAAACCCTTGCGGGTTTTCGAGCGCGCTCAGCAGCAACCGGTCGAGGGCCTTGCGAATCTTCCGCTCCTGTTCGGCGGGCAGCGACATCACGAGCCCTGTGCGCAGCCATTCGGGCATCGTCCCGTGACGGAACCACGGCAGCCGCGCCAGCGCCAGAAGCCGCTGATTGAATCCCTCATGGTCGGTGAGCTGCTGCCCTAGAAAGAGCGTGATTCCCCATTGCACGCGCGGGTACAGCGCGCAGGCCGCCAGCCAGTAATAGCCTTCGAGGCCGAGATAATACTGCAACTCGACGCGCAGCATCTCAGCCTCTTGTGTGGGCGGCATCTCGTCTTCCACCCAGCGGTCGGGGTCTGACCGGAGCGTTTCAGGATACAGCAAGGGCGAGCCGCTGCCTTTAACCCGCGGCGCTCTGCCCGTCTGTAGAACTCTGACAAAGCTGACGATGCCCTCCTCGGTCGCCGGCAAGATCGTAAAGCCCAGCTCTTCGAGGGCGCTCTCTCTGCTGTCCCACTCGTCAGGCGGCAGGTGCATAAACAGCGCACGCTCAGGCCAGGCCGCGAACAGGTCGAGCCAGGACTGCGGCCGCTGCGTCAGCGGGTGGATCAAGTGCGCTCCGTCGCTAAAGATCAATAGCCCGTGGTTCGGGTGCAGAGCCTCCAGCGTCTCTAATCTCAAAGCCGGCGAGCCGGGGGCCTGCCGGCAGATGCGCGGGTCGCCGTTGAAGTAGTACCGAGTCAGGATAACATCATAGTCGCTCAACTGCTTGATCAGCTCATCATCGAGCAGCGCCTGGTGGTCGGACTGGCTGGCGCGGTCTGTGAGTACGAGGTATTCGGGCAGCGCCCGCCGCGGCGTGTAGATTGGTGTGAACCAGCCGGCTCTGCGGGTTGTCTCAAAGATGGTCGCCTCAACGGCCAACTCGCGCACAGAGGTCAGCCGGTGCCTGCGTAGTTGCTGGGCCGCCGCACGCAAAGCCGTTCGGTTGAAGAAGCGCTCGGCCAGGCCTTTGACGCGTAGCTGTTCCAGCGGCGGCGTGCGCCTGGTGTAGTTCCGTTTGAGTTGCAGGCGGCGTATCGCCCCCCAGAGCATGACGCCGGCGATGAATAAACAGGGCAAGGCGGTGGCGGCGATTCGGCGGTAGAGGCGGTTGCTTGTAAGCGTCGATAGCGGCGTGTCCGGTCGCTTCAGGATCAGTAGACCTTCGGGCCTCAGGCTGATCGTCGAAGGGCCCGGGCTAGCGCGAGGAATGGGAGCCAGCACCGGGCTAGGAGCAGAGCCGGAAGGCTTCCGAGAATTCCCGCGCGCCCATGTGCCGACGGAGGTTGAGAGCCGTTCGAGGTGATTGAAACGGCCGGTCACAGCCGCGCCGCCGGGGATAAGCTGCGCTTTCGGAGAAAATGGAAAGGGGCTCCATCTGACGAGCAACAACACAGCCGCAAGGGCCAGCACCGCGCTCACCCCGATACCGACCTTCAAGATCAGGGCGCGCCGATTGCGGGCCGCGACGGGCGCGGGGGGCGCTGTCGGTTCGGCGGGTCGTGACGGCGTGAGCCTGGAGGCGCGGGGGCCTTGCCAGGAATCAACCCAATCGGAAAATGCCTCGTAGAAACCTTCTTGATCTTCCGGTGAGCTGCACAGGATCGGCGCGAGCCAGGGGGCCAGAGCCTTGGGGTCGTCCGGCCATTCGCCGCTGTCGAACAGGTGCAGAAGCAAACGGTGGACGGCGATGTACTGACCTATGCCGATGCTGTAATCACGGCGGCGTAGTTGATCTAGAAAACCGGCCAGGGTCTCGAAGCTGCGAACCCGGTCGCTCGTTATCTTTTCTGTCTCAGCCATTGTTGCAACAGCGGGGCCGACTTGGCCTGGTCATCCGGGCCTTTGACCATGATGTTGAGGCTCGCCCTCATCAACTCCTCGTACTGGCGCAGGGGCTTATCGACCTGCGCTCCGCGGTCGCGCAAAAAGAGCAGCCAGGCCAGCAGCTCCGCGGTTGCCGGCTTCTTGGTCAGCCCGGCGCTGGCCTCACGCAGCCGGTAGAAGAAGTCCAGGGCGTCGGCCAGTAAGGGCGAATGCCCGGCTTTGAAGTCCGCGATGCGGGCCGCGACAATCTCTTGCAGGCGAGTCGTCTTCGAGTCAGGGAACGGAATGTGATAATAAACACAGCGGCGCAGGAAGGCGTCGGGCAGTTGCTTTTCCGAATTGCTGGTGATGATGACGATGGGCTGCATGCCGGCCTGGGCCTTGAACTCGACGTTGCCCAGCTCCGTGACTTTGAAATACATCGCCTCGATCTCGTTGAGGATGTCATTGGGAAAATCGCGCGGCGCTTTGTCGATCTCGTCGATCAACACAACCGAGCGGCCCCTGTGGCCGAGCACGAACCCTTCGGGCAACCAGGCTGAGAGGTCGGCGATGCCGCAGGCTCGCAGGATGGCGACGCCGAGCGCGTTGTAGGTCAGATAGTCTTTACTGTTCTTGCTGCCGATCTGCGACTGCGCGGCGTGGAAGCGGGCCAGCGAGTCATAGGTATAGAACAGGTCGCGGGCCGTGCTCGTAGATTTGGTAACGAAGATCAGGGGGCGGTGGTTGCCGTCCTGCTTACTGCCCATCGTGCCGGCGACGCTATTGGCGAGCTGTGTTTTGCCCGTGCCCGGCTCGCCGGTCAGAAGCAGCGGCTGGCCGAGGACCAATGCCGCGTTGACGGCGGCCAGTAGCCCGGGGTCGGGCGTGTAGCCGGTCGGCTCCTCCATCCCGGCTCGCGGCGATCCAGGCAAATTATCCAGGTAGTTCTTGCCATCCGTGTTTCGTGGCTCGCCGGTGTAATAAGGGAATGTCATATGCCATCATCTCCTGCAACGGTAGGTCTCCAGTAAGGTGTCCAGCTTGGCGGCGAGCAACTTCATCGGCTTAACCGTCTCCGCGGATTCATAAATCTCTTCGCAAATGTACTCCTCGCCCCCTTCCGTGTCGCAGAACTCTGCCGGATGCTGGTCGCAAAAGCCCTCGAAGTTGATTCCTTCGCGCACCCAGTTGAGGGCCTCGCCGCGTGGGACGGGCGCAAGCTCTGGCAGCTTGAGGACGGTCACGCCCGGATAGAGCGACAGGTCGAGGCCGGCGATAAACTGCCGCGCCTGCTCCTTTCTGGCCGCCCATTCCGGGCTGCGCATGTTGTGCTTGAGGAGCAAGCAAGCGATCAGTTGCGAAGTCGGCGGCAGCGGCGACAGGCGATCCCAGAAGCGCAGAAAGGTGCGGATGACTTCGGGCGCGTTGGCGTCCCACAGCTCTGTGTCGAGCGACGAGTAAATGAAGACTGGCGCGCCCGACCGGGCGATCTCTTCACTGATCTGCTCGCGGGACAGGTAACGGCTGTAGGTCAGTTTTTCGGCGAGGTCCCTCTGGAAGTCCTCCAGGCAGTCTTCGGCCTTCGACACCGCGGTGGGCAGCTTCATATAATAGCTGCGGATGGCGCGTCGAGCGTCGGCGCGCAGGAACCTGCGCAGCGAGAACTCCTGTAGCCGGCGCTTATACATGCTGACGCACTCCTGGTCATCGCCCTGCACAATGCCGACCAGTGGCTTGCGCGGGCGCGGCGTGGCGTCGGTGCCTTCTTCCACGAACCACTTCTTTATCTCGTCTTCCAGGGTCTTGTCCTGAGCGGCGCGGTCGCAGAGAAAAGGAAGCAGGTTGTCAGACTGCCGCGCCCGGTTGTCTTTGGCCCGCTTAATGATGGTGCCGATTTCTTCCGAGCTGTCGAGGTCAATATCGCCGGCGACGGCGCGAACCGCCTCGCCGTTGTGCAGACGTTCGATCACCTTACAGATAACCTTCACCACGAAGACGAAGGCTTCATTGCGGTCGCTCCACTTGCTGACCGCTTTGGGCTCATTGATCGACTTGGGGTCGCGCGGCAGGATCACCAGACTCTCAAGGTCTTCTTCTTCCTTCCATACGAAGGGCCTGAGAAAGATGGGGATCACGCAAGCCTCGCCGGCGCGGTGCCGCCCGACGGCCTGCTTCATCTCCGCCCCGCAGTCCCTGGAGGCGAAGAAGTCGGCGCTGATGAGCGGCACGATGATATCGGCGCTGTTCAAGTTGTCGTCGATCATCCTATCCTTCTCGTCGCCCGCCAGGCCCTTGCTCTCGCTCCACTCACTGATGAAGCCTTTCCGGCTCAATACCCCCATGTGCGCCTCAAGCTCTTGCAAGAGCTTACTGTCTTTCGGATGATTTATATAAAATACTCTGATAATCCGAGGCATGGCGGTTTGCTTCCTTTGAGAGATGAATGGGCAATCAGTATATCTTGAGTCAAGTCACCGAACAAGACCGTGTCTAGCCCCCCTCGCGCCGCAGTTGGTGTTGACGATGGCATCCTAGGCAGGGTCTATTCATTCTCCGGACTTGAACCGCCAAGACGCCAGGACCGCCAAGAGAACACAGAGCTTTTCTTGGCGGTCTTGGCGTCTTGGCGGTTTATATCCCCATGGTTATTCGAGAATGAATAGGCCCTGGCATCCTAGGGCAGGCGCTTGTTTCGCGGGGCGAGTTTCACGATAATTAATCAGCGCACATTTCTAATGAACAGGCTGACTCTATGCAATCACGTTCATGGCTGAGGCTGCCACCGCTCAAGCTGCACACGCGGACGACCATCGTCACATCGGCGGTGCTGGTCGCGATCTTCGCCATCATGGCGTACTTCTCTGACCTTGCCATCACGCGGCTGAGCGACCAGCAGGAACGGCAACAGGCGCAACTGCTGGCCACCCGCGTCGCCGACACGGTCGAGCTGCACATCAAGCGTTTGAAGCGCCGCGAAGAGCGCCGCAAAGGCAAGACCCGCACCTTTGAAGAGTCTGAATCAACCACCATCCCCGATTGGGACGAAGTCCGCGAAGCCATCGAAGACACCATCGTCAAAGACAACCCGCACCTTGCCGAAGTGCGCGTCTTTGCCAGGGCGAATGCCAATGAGTGGGTCGAGAAGGTGACTTTTCCGGTCGAAGCCGATCCGTTGCCGGCCCGCCAGATGCAGGATGCCGTCCAGCACATCGATAACGCCAACGTCGTCGTTGGCCAGCAGGGCACGTCTCGCATCATCACGGCGCGGTCGGCGATCCACGTCCCCGAAAGCACCGGCCTGACGCAGATCGGCGCGGTCAGCGTGCGGCTGAATTTCGATGAGACGCAAAGCTCGGCGGCGTCGCTGCGTCGCTTGATCTGGCCGTTGATGCTGCTGGCGATTATCGCCATCACCTTAATGACTTACTTCCTTTTCCGCCACATCGTCTATAAGCCGATTGACAGCCTGTTGCTAGCGATGTCGAAAGCCGAGGCCGGCAACCTGGCCGCTGAAGTCGCGCCGCAAGCGCCAGACGAAATCGGCCTGCTCACTTCGCGCTTCAACCGCATGCTCGGGCGCATACGGCAGATGACCGAGCAACTGAGCCTTGAACAGCGCGCCTTAGAAGGCCGCGTCAAAGAGGCGACCGCCGAGATTGCCGAGCGCAAAGAGCAGCTCGAAGAGGCCAACCGGCAACTCTTCGAGATGCAGCGGCAGTTGACCCAGCTCGAACGCCTGGCCGCCGCCGGTCAACTGGCGGCGCAGTTCGCCCACGAAGTCGGCACGCCGCTCAACCTGATCTCAGGCCACGTTCAGTTATTGCGCGCCCGCGCCACCGATGAGCGCGCCATCAAGCGGCTGGACATCATCGCCGGGCAGATCGAGCGCATCACTAACATCGTCCGCTCGATGCTCGCCTCGACGCGCCGACCGCAGCCACAGTTCGAGCTGGTAGACATCAACGCCTTGCTGACGCGCATCCTCGACGCGACGCAGCCGACGCTCTTTGCGCGCAATGTCGAGTTGATCACAGAGCTGGGCGAAGATTTGCCGGCGGTCGCCGCCGACGCAGATCAGTTACAGCAGGTCTTCATCAACCTGATCAATAACAGCCTCGACGCCATGCCCGAAGGCGGTCAGTTGCAGGCGCGCGCGCTGCGCGATGGCGCGAGCGCGTTGATCGAAGTCGCAGACAGCGGCGAAGGCATTCGCGACGAGCAGCTCGATTTGATCTTCGAGCCGATGTTCACCACCAAGCAGGGGCTGGGCACGGGCCTTGGCCTCACGGTCGTCAAGCAGATCATCACCGAGCATCAGGGCAGCGTCGAGGTCGAAAGCGAGCCGGGCCGCCGCACGACATTTCGCATACGCCTGCCGCTAGCCGCTGCCGGCGCGCGAGCCGCTCCATCTGCCGGCGATGCGCCGCTTCTTCCCACCGTCGCGGCCGCCGCAGAAGAATAGGCAATCGAGCAATGAAAAAGATTCTCGTCATCGACGACGACCTGGAGACCTGTAACTTTCTCGCGGAGATTTTTTCCGAAGAGGGCTGGCAGGTGGCGTCGAGCCAGTCGGCAGAAGCGGCGCTTGCCGCCGTCGAGCGTCAGCCTTTCGACTTGATCGTCAGCGACATCAATCTCGGCGGGCGCATGAATGGCGTGCAGCTTCTCAAGGAATTCAAGAAGATGGCGCCGGCATCCGAGGTGATTCTCATCAGCGGCTTCGGCACGCTCGAAACCGCCGTTGAAGCGGTGCGCGAGGGCGCTTTTGATTACGTCAGCAAGCCATTCAATGTCAATGCCGTCATCGCCACGGCGCGGCGCGCGCTTCAAGGGCGTGCCGCCGAAGCCCCGGCGGCGGTCTTGTTAAAGGAGTACAGCGAAGCGTCGGGCCTTGTCGGACATAGCCCGCCGATGATCGAGCTTTATAAAGAGATTGCCCTGGTTGCGCCCAGTCGCTCGACCGTCTTAATCACCGGCGAATCGGGTGTCGGCAAAGAGCTGGTGGCGCGCGCCCTACATCGCAACAGCGGGCGGGCCGCCGCGCCCTTTGTCGCCATCAACTGCGGCGCGATTACCGAAACCTTGCTCGAAGCCGAGCTCTTCGGCCATGTCAAAGGCAGCTTCACCGGCGCGGTCGCCGACAAGCGCGGCATGTTTGAGGAGGCAGCGGGCGGCACCATCCTGCTCGACGAGATTGGCGAGACCAGCCTGGCGCTTCAAGTGAAATTGTTACGCGTATTACAAGAGAGCGAGATTCGCCGCGTCGGCAGCCCGCGCGCCGTCCGTGTTGACGTGCGCGTCGTCGCCGCCACGAACCGCGACCTTGAGCGCGAAGTGAAAGAGGGCCGCTTCCGCGAAGACCTATTTTATCGCTTGAGCGTCGTCACCCTCAGAGTGCCGCCGCTCAGAGAGCGGCTTGAAGATTTGTCATTGCTTGCGGCGCACGCGCTCAAGCAGGCGCGGCGCGCAGGGGCGCGGGCGACGACGATTTCTGAAGAAGCGCTGGCCATCTTGCATCAGTACGACTGGCCGGGCAATGTGCGCGAGCTGGAGAACACCATCGAGCATGCGGCGCTGTACGCGCGCGGCTCGGTCATCACGCCCGATGATTGGCCGGAAAAGATTCGTCGCCACACACGCAGCCAGGAGACGACAGGCAGGACGCAGGCGCTTTTCACAGACCTGCCGACGCTTGAAGAGTTAGAGCGCCGCTACCTGCTCCACGTCCTGCAAGCGGTTGGCGGCAGCCGCACCCGTGCCGCCGAAGTTCTGGCCATTGATCGCCGCACGCTCTATCGCATGGCCGAACGCTATGGCATCAACTTGAAAGAGCCCGGCGAATAATCGCCAGTTCTGTACGCTCCAACATAAAACCTGAAATTGAAGGCCGAAGCGTTCACCCACAACGCCGATGGAACGGGCTCGCTTACTGCCCGGAAGCTTGCCCGTATCCATCGGCGCGGCTTGCGCCCTGCCATCCTCAATTGGCGAGATCGTCAGCCGTAAGGATCTGCACGCCGTTGGGCTGGAGGCCGCTGATCGGGGGGAACGTCGGCGTGCTGAGCCTGCGGCGCTCGCCCTCCGGGTGCTCCAGCGTGTAGGCTTCGACCCAGCAGTTGATGCCCTCGCCGCGCACTACCCTTGCTTCCACAGTGAGCTGCCCGTCCGCCCCGCGCACAATCGAGAGCAGGCCGCCGTGGCGGTCAAGGCCGAGCTGTTCGGCCTGACTGACGAGCGCCAGCATGTGCCTGTCGGATTGCTCGCGTATCTGCGAGGTCGTGTCCTCCGGAAACGGCGAGTAATAGTCGGCCAGCGTGCCATCGGGGCGGAAGGTGAGAATGCCTTCATTGTCAAACAACATCCCGTCGCTGACGCGCCTGACCTGCATACGGACAATCGTCTGCCCGAAGCGCGCGTCGCGCGTCACGCTTTGCAGCCGTAGCCCGTAGATGGGGGGGATGCCGAGTAGGTCCAGGTTCGCTTGCACCAGCTTGTCGATGTTTTTGTCCGAAGCGTGTCTAGGGAGCCGCAGGTCGAGCACCGCCGCCTCGTGCGCCATCCACTCACTGACCGAGTTGGCGTCAAATATCTCGCGCTTGATGAACTCGGCGACAAACCAGTTCTGGTAGCGACCGCCGTAGAGTTCTTTGTCCACCTTGAGGTAGGCCTTGCCGACATCCTCCAGCGACGGGTGGTTCTCAGGCGTGTAGTCGGTCGTGTGCGTCAGGAAGATGCCCATGATCTCTCCCGCCTGCGTGAGCGCCTGACGCTCACCAAGCCCCAGCCGGCTCTTCAGGTCGTCATAGATGAGCGTGAATACCTTGTAGACGGCACCCGTCAGCACTTCTGAGCGGTCGTGCACCTCGTCCTCAGTGTCGGAGACTTTTTTATCGTTGAAGGCCTCGCGTATGCCTGTGCCCTTGCCGATCAGGGCGGCGAATGCCTCGCAAAACCGGGTCAGCGAGTTCGACGTGTTCAGATTACCGTTGGTCTCGGCCAGCACGGCGCGCACGCGCCGCGGGTCGCGGAGCGAGGTCCACATCGCCGTCTGATCCGCGAAAGATTCTCCCCAGGTATCAAATTTGTGACCGAAGCCATTCGGCTTGAGCGTGTGGTGCACGGAGTGTCCGCACTCGTGCCCGGCGATCTCCCACGAGGTGGCGGTCTCGAACATCTTGACCTGCGTTTCGCCGGGCAGGCGGTAGGGTACGACGCCAAAGAATACCATCTTCGCCGAGGGGCTATAGAGCGCGTTGAAGTCAACGAAGACCTGGCTCTCGATTTGGAGGACGCCATTCTGGCCCCAGGGGAGGTCGCGCCCGGCCCAGAACTCTGTGGCCTCTCTGACCGCGTTGCTCGCCGCGAATGCGGTCGTGATCCCCTGACGCAGGTCGCGCGGCTTCCACACCTGCAATCCATCCCTGAGCACGACCTTGCCATCCGCATCGCGCTCTACCTCATGGATGGGGAAGCGCGCTTCGTCGGCAAAGTTGAAATTGCCTTTCTCGTTCGAGCGCCCATCCTTCGGCCACGGGTTCAAGGCGAACCGCTTGAAGGTGCCCGGGTTCAATTCGTCCGAACGGTCTTCGCGATAAATGAAATCCTCATTGATCATGCTGACCCGGTCACCGGCCAAGAATGGTTTTCCATTTTCGTCCTTACCGATTCTCGATGCCTCTATGCGCCTGAGGTCCGACTCCTTGACGAACGGGTCATCCATGTACGACGAGATTTTGATGGTAGAGCCTTCGGCGGCCGACGTCTGCGCCTGCCAGACGGGCAGGCTCGTCAGCGCCATTGTCAGTATCATTAATTTGCAAACGATCAAACGCTTCGACATTGTAAATCTCCTTCTCGTTTTCATCATCTTCTCCATTGGCGAACGCGATTCGGTCGCCCATTCCAACGCCGATCCGTTTTTCACCCAATGGGGGTGAAAGATCGGCAAACGTCAAACCGTGACTCTGGCAGGGACCGAAAGCGGGGGCCGCCAGTCCCTGATAAAAATTTGCGAGCCTGCGCCCTTCAGCTCCGACGAATCCTTCAGCGGTACTGCGCCACGTCACGCGCCGGAGGTCAGAAGGTCAGCACAAAGAGGTTAGAGCGTAAGTCGCCATTCAGAACTTGCAAGCGATTAGGGCCGGCGCGGAGATTAAAATGGTCCGGGCTGCCCTTGATCTTCAACTTCCTGGCATCGGGGCTCGGGCTGATCGACACAACCCGCCCGTTGATCTCGATCAGCACCTGGCCGGCGAACCCCGCCCCTTTGATGACCAGCTTGCTTCCGTTATAGGAGGCACTCGACAGGGTCGGGCCGCCGATGTCGCCGCCGCTGAAGTCCGCCGTTTGGGCGACGCTGTGATTGTCCCGGCGGTCGATCAAAGTAAGCGAAGCCACCACCGCGGCGGGGAACGCACTCAGGTTGCTAACCTTCAGCGTGAAGTCGACCGCCGTCGCACTGCCGAAGCTGACGGCAAACGGTTGCGTATGGCCGACGACCTGTCCGGCGCCATCCAGCAAATTCACTTGCGCCTGGGTCATGTCGCCGTCGGGGTCGGCAGCCGCTCCCGTTAGCATCAGCTCATCGCCTTTCAACTCCGCCCGCAGGCGGTTGATCGCCGGGACGCTATTGCCGCCGCCGCTACCGCCGCCGGTAGTGACCGCCGCCTTCACGTTGAAGCTGGCCGCGCCGGGTCCGAAGTTGACGATGGCGATGTAATAGGTCCCGGCGCGAAGCGGGGGAGAACTCGACGGCGTGATAGCGATTGTCTCGACACCGGTCGGCGAGTTGGAAACGTGGTCCGCCACCGGCTGCGACGAGGCGACCGCGATGCGCTGGCCGAATCGCACGTAGAGATCGACGTCTTGATTGCCACTGAGATCGATGGTCAACTGGCTGGCGCCGGCGGGAGCCTGCACGCTGTACTGCGTCTCGCCGAGCAGGGCTGACCCGGGGCTCGGCGCCGCAATCGAGCCGGGGCGCGCGACGCCCGGCGTCAAAGCAATCGTCTCATCTTCCGACGCGCTGACCTCGTAGCCCATGGCGTCGAGAGCTAATAGATCGTTATCGGTGATGGTCTTGCGCTGGCCGCGTGAAAGGGTCGGGTCCATGATGCCGATGTACTGGCCGGTCAACTCGTCATCTTTCCAGTGGCTCGCCTGCCGGCCATCCCCGCCGCTCGCGTCGGGCCGCCCGGTCGATAGCGCCAGCTCCTGCCCGCCGGCGAAGAAAACCTGCGCGCCGCCGGAAGACTGTATGCGCAGGGCGCTCGGAAATGTGGCCGAGGTTACACCCGGGCGAAAGCGGAGCAGGTCGAGCACCGACAGCGAGAGGCGGTCGCGCGGGTCCAATTCCAGCGAGCCGGCATTGGATATGAAGCCCAGGGCGTGTCCCATCTCATGGACGGCGACGGCGTCAAAATCGACCGCGCCCGGAGTGATGCCATCGCCGGGGTCGAAGTCGAACTGAAACGCCGAGTTGAAGCCAATCGACGGCGGCGGGCCTAAAGTAGCCGTCTCGCTCGCCGGGTCGGCGACGGGGGCGATGAGACCGAGGGCGCGGAAGATGGCCGACGGCGCCTCGACTGCCGCCGTCGTGCCGAGGTCAGTGGCAACCGTCCCGACAGGCAGCGCATTATAGAGGGCCGATTCTTTCGGGCTCGAAGCCTGTGCAATCAGGCGGCTGCGTAGCGTCGGGTAGAAGGTATTACTGCCGATTGGTTGCGCGAAGGTTGACCCCAGTAGATTGGGGTCGGGATAGGGCACGCCGAAACGGGTCGGCCCATAATCGACGTCGATGATCAGAGTGATCGGATTGCGAATGACCGCCTCCCATGTCTGCGCCGCCCGCAGGAAGGCGTTCTTCGCCTGCGGGAATGTTTCGAGTTGTGGCGTGCCCCGCAGGATGATTTTCAGCCCGGCGTCCTGCTCGCCCAGGCCGTCCTCACGGACTGGCGAGATGACGTGAAGCGATTCAATCAGATCGCGTCCCGCCAAAGCCTTTGCTTCCTCGGGCGTGGCGTCGCGGCAAGTGGCGCCGTCTTCGGTCCCTTCGATAACGAAGTTGCCGCTTGGGGACGCGGCCAGAGGGTGAGCATCTATACCGCTCGCGGGATCATCGCTTTGCGCCGAGCGCGCCCGTGCCGGGTTCGCCCCAGCCGGGACGAGCGACAGGACGAGCAATATCGTCACTGCAAAGCTAATCGTTTGTAGATTCTTCTTGAGCATGTCTTCTCCTTCAATATCCGCATAGCCGCTTGATAAGCACCGAATCGGCTCGCTGTTAAACTCCTCCGACCTGCCCGCTCGCGGCGGGCAGCGACTTGAGGCAGACGGTGAGCGAGCCGTCCGCCCCCTCCTGGTAATGAACCGCCCCGGCTTCGACCCAGCGATAGATCATCCGCGGCGGGACGTGCGCCACCGCGGCGGCCTGTTCGGGCGCGACCATGATGGCGTCGCCCGCCGCGCACGCGCCGCACAGCGCCGGCAGCGAGCCGCTCGCCGTGCGGATGACATAGAACTCGTGAATCTCGACCGTCTTCTCCGTCCTGCGCGTTTTTGCCACGACAGAAACCTTCCCCGGCGGGCGACTCATTGCGATCACCACCGGCCGGCAATATAATTGGCGGGACCTCGGGGCTGCCTTTTGAGAACGTCCCCTTCGGCCTCGCCAACGCGCCTGACCTTAAAGCCGGACGCTCTCAGAAGTCTTTGGGATTTTCTTGGAATTGCGCTTGAAAAATTCTTATTGAGGTCTTAGAGAGTTCTTAGAGCCGTTATGTCATCGCCGGGCAATCACTTATATGAGTTCGAGCCTTTCGTGTTGGACGCGCGCAATCGAATCCTGCTCAAAGGCGGCGCCACGGTGCGCCTCACCCCGAAGGCGTTCGAGATTCTGTTTGTGCTCGTACGACACGCGACGGAGGTGGTTGACAAGGAGCAACTGCTGAAAGAGGTCTGGCCCGATACCTTTGTCGAGGAAGGGAGTCTCTCGTACAACGTCTACGGATTGCGGAAGGTGCTAGGCGACGATTCTTCCGAGCCGCGCTATATCGAGACGGTCCCCAAGCGCGGCTACCGCTTCATCGCCCCGGTGAAAGTATCTGTGGCTGACGCCCGGCAGATCGGCCCCGCAGGCATGGAGGGCGAAGCCACAGTCATTGAAAAACACACCTTTGCCCGGGTCATCAGCGAAGAGGTCGAAGCGACAGACCTGCCTGCCCCTGCCGCGACCTCCTCGCCTGTCGCCGAGGCGATGGCGCTGGCACCGGCCACCGACCGACGAAAGCGGAGGGCCTGGCAAACGACAGCCGTTGTGGCTGTCCTGTTACTCGCCGCACTGGGAGTGTTTCTTTATCTGAAGCGCGCGAACGTCTCTCATGCGCCCGTGACGCGCGCGAAGAACACTCTGGTAAAGTTGACTAACAACAACGCCATAGATACCGGGCCGGTCTGGTCGCCGGACGGTAGCCGGATCGCCTTTTGGAGCAACCGCGACGGCAAAAGCGATATCTACGTGATGGACGGGGACGGCTCCAACGTCAGGCGACTCACCAACAATCTGGCTGAAGACGATACCCCGAAATGGTCGCCCGACGGCCGCAAGATCCTTTTCAACAGTGATCGGGACGGCAACCGGGAGATGTATGTCATGGACGCCGACGGCTCGAACCAGACGCGGCTCACAAGAAACAGTGCCATTGATCGCGCCGGCACGTGGTCGCCGGACGGCAGCAAGATCGCCTTCGCCAGCAACCGCGACAATAGCTTCCCCTACAACTTCGACATCTACGTAATGGACGGGGACGGCTCCAACGTCAAGAGGATCGTCGCTGACCTCGAGTACGATTCGGACCCGAGCTGGTCGCCCGACGGTCGGAAGATACTGTTCGTGACCGGGAGGAAGGGCAACTTCGACGTCTACGAGATGAACGCGGATGGCACGGGGCAGAAGAACCTGACGGCCGGCAGCAACAAGCCAGACATATGGCCGGCCTGGTCACCCGACGGCAATAACATCGCGTTCGTCAGGAACACGGAAGGCAGGGAGCAGATCTATGTCATGGACGCCGACGGCGGCAATCTTATGCGTGTGACGAACAACTCGGCGAATAATTCGGCGCCCTCGTGGTCGCCCGATGGCTCGAAGCTGGTTTTCCCGACCGACCGCGACGGCAACTTGGAGATCTATGTGATGAGCGTCGAAGGCGAGCTGACGCAACTCACTGACAACCCCGCCGACGACCTCGCGCCATCCTGGTCGCCCGACGGTAGCCAGATCGCGTTCTCAAGCAATCGCGACGGCAAGCACCACATTTACATCGTCAATGCGGACGGCAGCGCGCTGATGCAACTAACAAACTCGCCGGCGAACGACACGGAGCCGGCCTGGTCGCCCGACGGTAAACGCATCGCGTTCATGAGTGCGCGGGATGGGAACGAGGAAATCTATTCGATGAATGCCGACGGCAGCAACCAGACGCGGCTGACCGCCGAGCCGGGGAGTGACACTACTCCCAATTGGTCGCCCGACGGAAGAATCCTCTTTATCAGCGACCGCGATGGCCGAAAAGAGATATACCTGATGGACGGGGACGGCTCGAACGTCACGAGGTTGACAACCACAGGTGCGAGTCAGGCCGCCTGGTCGGCGGACGGGAAGAGAGTCGCGTTCATCAGACCCAGCCTGGAGAGGATCGCTGGCCTCCTCCCCACGGAGATCTATGTGGCGGATGCCGATGGCAGGAACATGAAGATGTTAACAACGAGCCCGGGCTCCAAATTTTCACCTTGCTGGTCGCCCGATGGCGCATCGATAGCTTTTAACGATCAGAAGTTGAGAGCCAACGACATGGCAAACCTCTTTCAGATAGATATAAATGGGCATAACCTCAGGCGCTTGACCGCGGGACCCAAGATGGACGAACGACCGGCATACTCGCCCGACGGCTCAAAGCTCGCCTTTCAGAGTAACCGTGACGGCAACTTTGAGATTTATGTGATGAACCTTCGCTGAACCGCGCCCGCCGCATTCCCGTGATAACGCATTCTTCATCCCACGGCCATAGATCATGCGCATTCGGCCGAGACCATCAACTGGCAGGTCTTCGAGGAGCCGTTCGGGCCGCTCTATGCTGATGGCATTGGCAGGCCGGCGCAGTCCGCGCGCCTGCTGGTTGCCGCGCGCACCATCAAGCACCCGTTTCGGGGTTTACGTAATAACCATTTCAGGTTTTATGTCGGAGCGTAGACAGCCCCCGACGGTTCCCGCGTTGCCGCCGCCGCATTAATCCTGACGATCTTCGCAAGCGGCATGGCCAGCGCCGTTCTTTTTGTAGATCGTCCGGCAGCAATTGTTTTCAAGACTTCGCTATTGGGTTTAGAAAGGTCTACCAGCGGTCGTCGTTTGCAGACTCAGAGAGGCGGCGCGCCGCGGTTCGTCTTTTCAGCGGGCCAGTCTTTCTGAGATTGCATCATTCGCTGTCGGACAAAAGAAGGAGAGAAACGCTTATGAAATGGACTTGCATGTGGGGATACGTCTCGGCGCGCTTGAGTGCCGCCGCAATCCGCGTCGCAGGGCTTGCGGTGCTCTTAATGCTCTGCGCCATCACCGTCGCGGCGCAGCCGACAGCGGCGACGGATGGGTGGGTGGTGCTGCCGGTTGATGATTACCGCGCCTTGCGGCAGGCGGCTTTCCCGTCAACGCGTGAGCCTGACCCGCCACCTATCGAAGCGACCCTGACGCGTGTCGATTACGAGCTGAAGATCGATGGCGAGCTGGCGGCGGGTGAAGCGCGCCTGACGATAGATGTCATCAAAGATGGCTGGGCGCGTGTCGCCTTGCCGGGCGGTTTGATGATTCGTCACGCGCGGCTCGATGGGCGGCCCGTATCGCTGGTCAACGGCGTCGGCGAGAAAGGCGCGGCGGCAAGCTACCTGCTGCTTTCGCGCACAGGGCGGGCGATCCTGACGCTCGATATCGTCACGCCGGTCACGTCGGTAGCGGGAACCGAGATGCTGCGGCTGCCGGCGAACGCTTCAGCGGTCTCGCGGGCGGTCGTCGTGCTGCCGGGCAAGACCGATCATGGCGTCGACGTGCGAGTCACCGGCGGGCTGCTGTTCGAGCGCGCCGACACGGCGGACGGCAGCCGCTGGGTCGCGCACGGGCGCGGCAACGAGCCGCTCACCTTTGCCTGGAAGCGACGCGTCGAAGATCAACGCGCCACTCAGCCGCTCAGGCTTCGCGGCACGCTGACACAGCTCATCGGTCTCGGCGAAGACACCACGCAGGTCAGCGCCGAAGTTCAGGTCGAAGTCCTTCAAGGTCTCGCCAAAGAAGTCCGCGTGCAGTTGCCTGCGCAGCTCACCGTCGATCAAGTGTCGGGCGCAATGGTCGCTGATTGGGAAGTGACCGCACAAGAGCTGACCGTCACTTTCCTTGAGCCTGTGCAGCAGACGACGCGCTTCACGGTGCGCGGCGAATTGCGGCTGCCGCGCGACGGCCAGATGGACGTGCCGTTGATGCGGATGCCTGCGGCAGAGCGCGAGACCGGCGGCGTTGCCGTCGAAGTTCTCGGCGCCGGCGAGATCAAAGACCGTCAGGCCACTGGGCTTGAAGAAGCCGAAGCCGCCGACCTCGGCCAGCTCATCGCCAGCCGCCAATCGCCCTCGCTGGTCGCCTTCCGTTTGCGCCCCGCCGAAGGCAAGGCGGCGCGTGCGCTCGCCGTGCGCGTGGCGCGCTACACCCCGCAGGCCGTTTTGACCGCCAATGTCGAGGAAGCGGCATACAACGCGCTGGTCACCGAAGACGGCAAGATGCTGGTCAATGCACGCCTCGCTGTGCGCAACAATCAGCGCAGCTTCCTCAAGCTCGCGCTGCCTTCGAGCGCCATCCTGTGGAGCGTGTCGGTCGCGGGCAGAGCGATTCGACCGGGGCGCGCTCCCGATGGCTCGCTACTGGTGCCGCTAGAGAAGACCCGCGGCGGCGAAGAGTCGCCGGCCTTTGTCGTCGAGGTGGCTTATCTCGACCGCGTCCCGGCGTGGGGCGAGAAGGGCAGGGCGCGGCTGACTCTGCTCGCCGTAGACATGCCGATCTCGAAGTCGAGCCTGTTGCTGCATCACTCGCCGCTCTTTCGCCTGACGCCGGCGATGGGGAGCTTTCGCGCCGCGCCTTATGAAGCGCCGTCATCAGCCGTCTTACATTCAACGCCCGGCGGCGCGCCGCTCGAAGCACAGGCGGCAAACGCCGTCGCCAGTCCCGCAAACATCGATGCGACACAGGCGATGGTTTCTAAGCTTCAACAATCAACTCATGCGGCGCGGCCGCCGCGAAATCTTCCCGTGCTGGTCGGCTTCCCGCATTTCGGCCCATCCATCTTTCTGGTGTCCGAGCTGACCAGCGAGAACCAGTCGCCGGTTCTTGAAGTAGATTATCAGCGTGACCGAAAGCGAGGTGAGTGATGAAAAAATTAGTGATTGCGATCATATTCTTAGCCATCGTCGGGCGCGGCCAGGAGCGCAGCCTGCCGCCGCAAAAAGTCGTTCCGCAAAGCTCGCCCGGCACGGTGACGTTGACACTCGCGGAATACAACCGCCTGCTCGATCTCGCGGCGCACAAGCCGAAGCCGGCGGAAGCCGCGCCGCTGCCTTACGTGTTGTCGCGCGCGGCCTTCAAGCTGCGCCTGGAAAATGATTCGGTGTTGGGCGCGCTTGAGATCGAAGGCGACGTGTTGCAGAAGGGCCTGACGCTGGTGCCGCTGACCGCCGGACTGACGATCACCGAAGCGCAGCCGACGCCGAAGCCTTTGCCGCTGCTTCAACAGGGCGCGGCAACCGCCACAGTGATTGATGGGCCGGGCGCGTTTGCGGTCTCTCTAAACGTCGCCTCGGCGCTCACGGCGGACGCGGGCCGCGCGACGTTCACGGTGCCGGTGCCGGCGGCGGCCAGTTCTGTCATCAGCCTGGACATCCCCGGCAATCACGCCGATATTCACGTCGAGCCCGGCTTGATTACCAACCGCGCGACGGCGAACGGCCACACGATCATCGAAGCGACGCTCGACCCCGGCAAGCCCGCGAAAGTCTGGTGGACGACCAGAGAGATTAGCGCCCCGGTGACGCAGCGCGAAGTCCGCTTCCTCGCCGATATGAAGACGCTGATTTCAGTCGGCGATTCGGAACTGCGCATGGCCGTGCTGTGCGATGTGACGGTGATTCAAGGCGAGCCCGCTGAATTCAAGCTGCCGCTGCCGCCCGGCTTTGAAGTCACTGAGGTGTCGGGCAGCACGCTGGAGTCGAGCGAGACGCAGGGCAATGATCTGATTTTGAAAGTGCGTGAGCCGGCCCGCCGCGCGCATCAATTCTTGATTGCCGTCGAGCGCGCCAGCCGCGACAACAAGCTCGACGCGCCTTTCTTCGGTTTTGCCGGCGTGCAGGGAGAAACCGGCGAAGTGCTGGTCGAAGGCGTCGGCACGATGGAATTGACGGCAACTGAAAGCGGCGGCCTGCGGCGCGTAGACGTGCGCGAAGCCGGCCCGGTGGCGCGCTCGCTGGCGCGTTTCCCTTTGCAGGCGGCATTTCGTTATCACCGGCGGTCTGGTGATGCGCCCAGCCTCAAGCTCGAATGGAACCGCTTCCCCGATGGCGCGGTGCTATCGGCCATCGCCGAGCGCGCGACGATCACGACGCTGCTCAACGCGGAAGGCAAGACGCTGACGGAGGTGACATTGAAGGTGCGCAATCACGCGCAGCCGTTCGTCAAAGTCGAATTGCCGCAGGGGGCCAGCCTGCTGTCGGCAGAGGTCGAAGGCGAAAAGGTGAAGCCGGTGCAGGGCAGCGATGGCAGCCGCGTGCCGTTGCTGCGCGCGGGCTTTCGCCCGGCGGGCGCTTACACGGTGTCTTTCGTCTACCTGAGCGCCGGGTCGCCGTTTGCAAAGAGCGGCGCATACCAGTTGGGGCTGCCGAAGATGGACGTGCCGATCACCCTGGTGACGTGGGAAGTCTTTCTGCCCGAGCGCCTGGATGTGAAGCAGTTCGGCGGCACGGCGCTGGCTGCGGATCTATTCCCGGCGAGAGCGCAGGACGCGTTGGCGGGTGCCAGGGACGATTACAACGAGATGGGTCAGAATGCCTGGCTGCAAAGCGAAGTCGATCTGGCCAGCCTGCAAGCGGGTCAGATCGGCGGCATCGTCGTTGACCCGTCGGGCGCGGTCATTCCAGGGGCCAGGGTGACGGTGACGAATGCGCAGACTCGGGCGACGCAAACGACGGCGACCGACGGCGAAGGCCACTGGGTGATCTCCAACATGCAGCCGGGGCCGGTCAGCGTCAGAGTGGATTCGCCGGGATTCAAATCCTTTCAGCAAGACCTGAGCGTCGAGGGGTCACAGCCGGCGCGATTAGGGGTGACGCTCAACGCCGGCGCAGCGACCGAAACCGTCAGCGTCACCGGCGATGCGTTGAGCCTTGAGCGCGAAAGCCGCAAGCTCGAAGACCAGGCGCGCAAGGACAGGGCGGCGCAATTGAATTCGCCATCGCAGAATGTCTTTAGCCTGCAACGCAAGGTGGCCGGCATTCTCCCTGTGCGCGTCGATGTGCCGCGCGCCGGCAGATCGTACCGCTTCGTCCGCCCGCTGGTTGTTGAAGAAGAGACGAAGATTACATTTCAGTACCGCGCGCGTTAGTAGCAAAGACGGTCGGCTATGGCCTGGGAGCGCGGGCATCTTGCCCGCAATCTTTCGCATGCGCGCCGCCTGCGGGCGAGATGCCCGCGCTCCCAGGCTCATCGGCGCAGCCGTTCATAGTGGTCATCGGCATCGATTTGAGCCGCCGTCAGGCGAGGGCCATGCGCTTGAGCAGCCGGCGGGCGGTGTCGCGGTCGCGGCGGTTCTCGTATTCCCAGTCGGCATCATTCGGCAACGAAAGCAGCACTTCCAGCAGTAACTGTGCGCGCTCGGGCTGCTTCTTTTCGAGCGCCAGCTCGGCAGCATATAACAGCGTCACGCTATTGTGCGGCGCAATCTCAAGGGCGCGGTCGTAATATTTCTCACTCTTGCGCAAGCTGCCGCCGAGCCAGCGCGGCGTTCGATGCGATAGCCTCGCCAGCACTCTTAACGGCCCGGCATCGTGGTACGCTTCATTGACTCTTGCCGCCATCTTCAACTCGGCGCGCGCCCATCTGAGCGCCCGCAATCCACGCAGCCCGCCGTGGCTTTCGGCAAACAGTGCCAGGTTGACGCCGACCCAGAAGTGGCCTTCGACGCGCTCGGGATTCAACGTGATCGCGCGCTCGCCCGCGCCGATGCCCGCCGCATAGAGCTGACTCTGGCTCGCCGGCTCCGGCGCTTCCTGCCCAAGAAAAAAGAGCGAGCGCGCCAGCCGCCATTGCACTTCGTAACGTTCATTACCCCCGCGCGCGCCACTCAGAATCATCACCGATTCGCGCACCGCGCCGGGCTGCGCCCGTTTGCGGTACAGCTCGTCGGCTCGCCCGATCACTGCGAGTAGGTCGTCAGTCGGCATAGCGGGTGTCGGGTGCTGGGTGTCGGGTGAAGGGTGTCAGGTGTTGAGTACCGAAGCGCACAGCGCCTTCATCCAACACCCGACACCCGACGCCCGGCACCCAACACCTATTTCGTAGCGACTTGCTTCAACTGGTCGCGTGAGAAAAGCGCGTCGCTTACGTTTTGATCATAGCGGGCTTCGAGGGTTTCGAATTCAACCTTCTTTTGTCGTGAGCGGTTGTCTACCGTCCAGTGCATCCGCGTCCAGTGGCCATTGATCTGTGTCAGCTTGTCCACCGTCATGCGGCGCATCAACTCGTCGTGGTCGTCGTAGAATTCGGCTCCGACGGCCGCGAAACTATCTTTGGCGACGAATAGGATGACGTGATTGAACTTCGATTCGGCGGCGGGCTTCAATCGCCCATCGAGGCGGTAGACCGGCGTTTGATTGAACGTCTCTTCGCCGACCAGCTTCCAGTCGTACCTTTCGGGCTGACCGCCGGCCATCTCTTGCAAGGTCATGCCGAAGAGCGAATCTTCGCCCAGCACGCCGCGGCTGGTGACAAAGGTGTTGTTGCTCTGCGTGTAGCGCGTGCCTTCGATTTCGCCGGCCGGCGTGATGGCAATCAAGGCGCTCAGGTCGCGCTGCGTCGGCGGCGCGGTGAAATCAACCCGCATCATCTGGCCGCCGTCGGCGGCGCGCTTGCGATAGATGGTCATCTGCACTTCGGGAGGGATGGGGGTTAACTGCGCTGCCGGGTTCTCAACTTCGATCCGGGCGCGCACCTTCATCACGCTGTCGGAAAAGTCATCAAGCTTGCGTGTGCGCTCGATGATCTGCGCCGCATCGATTGTTGAAGTTGGCTTGGCGGGCTCGGCGGCGGTATTCGCATTGTTGCTTGCCTTTTGATTGCAACCGGCGAGCAAGAGCGTGATCGCCAGAACGACAGCGACATAGCCGGGCAGAAGCGTCTTTGGCGAGGCATTGCTGGTCATCTGTTTACTTTCCCACGCGTGCAGGTTCTTCGGGCGATTGATCGCGAACTCCGGGCAGCGCGGCGCGCGCAAACAACCGGGACCTCATCAACGCCGGCAGAAAAATCAAATCCGCGGCCAGGCAGGCGAGAATCGTTATGGCCCACAGCAAGCCACCGACGCGCACCGGCACAAACGACGATAGCACGAAGATCAGAAACGCGGCCATCAGCATCACGTTGGCCAGCCACATCGGCTTGCCTGTGCGCAACAACGTCAGCCACATTGCCCAGCCCGCGGCTTCGCCAGATGAGCGATTCGCGCCCGGCAATCGTTCGGCGGCGCACTGGCGATAACGGCGAATCATGTGAACCGCGTTGTCTACCGCGAGACCAAGCACGGCGCTGGCGATCAGGCTCGTGGTGATGTCGAGCGTGATGCCGGCCCAGCCGAGAAAGCCGAAGTAGCAGACGATGGGCAACAGGTTCGGCAGCAACGCCAGCAGTCCCGTCGCCACCGAGCGGAAGAGCGCCGCCATCATCATGAAGATCAAGCCGATGGCAATCGCCAGGCTCCACAACTGCGAATCGGCGATGGCATCTGAGGCGCTGTTGAGCAACACCGCCGAGCCCGTGGCGCGGGCGCTGACACCCGCCGGCAGGTTGTCGCGCGACCAGCCTTCAAGGTGATCGGTCAGCTCGCGCAGCCCATTTGAGCTGAAAAGGTTGGTGCGCAGGATAACAATCGCCTGCGAGCGGTCGCGGCTGACCAGACGAAGGAGCGCCGAGTCTTCGGCAAGATAGTTGTCAAAGAGATTGCCGAGCGCGGCCTCGGTTTGTGGGATCACTTCGACACCCGACGGGCCGTTGGCGACGGCGTTTAATCGTTTGACAATGTCAGTAATCGAGATGGCCGTATCAACGCCGGGCTGGCTGCGCGCGAAGGCTTCGAGCGCGCCGACGCCGTTTAGAAAATCCGGGCGCGTCGCCGCACCGGGCGAGCCGCTGACGACCAGTTGCACGGTCGCCGCGCCGGCCAGCCGCTCGTGCAGCTTGAGCGCATCCTGCACCGTCGCGCTCCGCTCCGGAAAGATGCGCAGGTAATCTGTATTGACGCGCAAACGCGCCGCGCCTGCGCCGATCAACGCCGTCAGCAGCAGCGTAACGATAATCACTGTGCGCCGGCGAAAGAGGATCAATGCCGTGATGCCACGCAACCAGCCGTTGAGCCAGACGGCGTAATCCTGCCGTTCAGGCGAAACCCGCGACAGCGCATCGCCAGGCAGCAGAGCGAGCGCGGCGGGAATGAACGCCATCGTCAGCAGCAGCATGAAGCCGGTGCCGGCGGCTTCGAATATGCCCATGTCACGCGCTGTCGGCACGGTGCTGGAAGCGAGCGCCCCGAATCCTGCCATTGTCGTCAGGCCGGAGAGGATGACTGCCGGCGCGATGAATTCAACCCCCGCAAGCCAGGCGGCCTGCTTCGCCGGCTTCGCGGCGTCGTCGGCAAGGGTCGCCATCGAAAGCCGATACTGATTCAAGACATGAAAGATGTACGAGCTGCCGACCGCCATCAACACCGTCGGCAGCGACAGCGTCGCCAGCGTAATCGGTTTGCCGAATACGGCCATCAGCCCGAGCGTCCAGGTCAGCCCGATGACCAGCGCGCTCATCGGCAAGACGACGCCCCAGAAGCTGCGAAACGATGTGAAGAAGACGATCAAGCAGAGCAGCGCCGCGACCGGCGACAGAAAGAGCATATCGCGCAACATGCTGCGGATGCCACGCGCATCAATCACCGGCACGCCTGAAAGCATCACTTCATCCGTGCCCGCGGCGGCAGCGATTGTGCGCTCGATGGCTTCGGCGGCGGCGCGTGACTCGCTTTCACCGAGCGGCTTGAGGAAGACGTTGATGGCTGCCGTGCGCCCGTCGGCAGAGACGAATTGCTTGACGTAAAGCGGGTCGCCGGTAATGGCCGGTTTAAGCGTCTGCAATTCTCCGCTCGCGTCGCCTTGATAGATCAATCGTAAGGGAATCAGGTTTTCGACCAGGACGGTGTCGCGGTCGCGGTGAATGGCTTTAACGTTGGTCAGGCTCTGCGCCTCGGCGACGCCCGCGACACCGGCCAGTTGCCGTGTCAGCCGGTCGAGCTTTTCGAGGAAGGCGGGCGCGAAGACGTCATCGGTCGTCAAGGCGGCGATCACCACGCGGTCGTCGCCAAAACTGTGGCGCGTTTCGTTAAAGAACGCCAGCGTGTCGTCGTGGCGGGCGAGGGTTTCGGGCGAGCCGTTAAAGGTGATGCCGCGCACGGCGATTGCCGCGGCAAAGGCGAGCGTCACCGCAATGGTGGCGGCGATGACCAAACGCGAATGGTGAACGACGAACTTGCCGACTGGATTCATTGGGGATTTATCGCGGGGTGTCGTGCCCACGGTGACCGACTATACGAGAGCGCCGCGGCGCGCGTCAAACGCGCGCCGGCAATCCCCTCGCCGCCCGCAGCCTTCAGTCGTTGTTTTCTCTCCTTGCCGCGGATAGAATTCATGGCCTGGGGTGACCCGCCCGGTCGCCGTGCCACAACCACAGACCTGTGAAGTAGGGAAGGTTGCGGGACAGGCCGTGTGTCTGGCGACGCGTCATATGCAGAGGGTAATATGCAAAAGCAACTGTCTATCGCGCCCGTTTTCTGCCTGATCCTCGCCGCTCTGGCAGCGCCTTCATTCCCATCAACCGGCCGGCAGAGCGCCGCCGGTCAATCATCCGCTTCGGAAAAACAAAACCCGCGGCCCGCCGATAAACAAAATGAAGCAGAGCCGCGGAAGGGCGACCAGCGAGACAAAGACGAGGTGGTGCGCATCTCGGTCACGTTGGTGCAGGTTGACGCCGTGGTCACGGATGGAAAAGGGCGGTATGTAACCGATCTGACACCGGAAGATTTCGAGATTCGCGAAGACGGCAAGCGCCAGCAGATCACCAATTTCTCTTACGTCGAGTCGCAGCCGCCGCCGGTCACAACGACAAGCGTGGGCAAGACGTCGGCGACGCCTTTGCCGACGCCGCCCGCGCCCCTGCGGCCCGAACAGGTGCGGCGCACGATTGCGTTGGTGGTTGACGATCTCGGGTTGTCGTTTGAAAGCACAGCCTTTGTGCGCGACGCGTTGAAGCGATTCGTCAGCCAGCAGATGCAGCCGGGCGACCTCGTGGCCATCATTCGCACCGGCGCGGGCATGGGCGCTTTGCAGCAGTTCACCGCCGACAAGCGACTGCTCTACGCCGCCATCGAGCGCGTCCGCTGGAACCCGACCGGGCGCGCCGGCATTTCGGCCTTCGCGCCGCTCGAAAGTAATCCGCTGTCGCGCGGCAAGGCGAACGGCGGCGCGGCGAGTGACGGGCAGGATTCCGAGACTGACCCGCGTGCTGCGCTCGACCGTTTCCGCGAAGACCTGTTTGCCGTCGGCACGCTCGGCGCGCTCAACTATGTCGTTCGCGGCTTGCGCGAGTTGCCGGGACGCAAGTCGGTCATCCTCTTCTCGGACGGCTTCGCCATCTTTGACCAACCCCGATTTGATTCGAGTCCCATGCGCGCCGGCGGCTCATCCTTCAACCATTCTCATATCGACAGCGGCACTCGCGTCTACGAGGCGCTGCGGCGTTTGACCGATCTCGCCAACCGGGCCTCGGTCGTCATCTACACGATGGACGCGCGCGGGCTGCAAGTCACCGGGCTGACCGCCGCCGACAACACCGCAGACATGAGCACGAATGATGTGGTAGCGGCACTCCAGCAACGCGATACACACTTCCTCGATCTACAGGAGGGGCCACAGTTCCTGGCCGAGCAGACCGGCGGCTTCTTCATTCGTAACAGCAATGATCTGAACCGTGGCATCCGCCGCGTGCTTGAAGACCAGCGCGGTTATTACCTGATCGGTTACGCGCCCGAGGCCGCGTCGTTCCGCGCCGCGCGTGGTGTCGTGCCATTTCACAAGGTCAGCCTCAAGGTCAAACGCGCCGGCCTGCATGTGCGTTCGCGCACCGGCTTTTACGGCTTTTCCGACGAGTCCTTGCGCCCGACGCCGCGGACGCCGGCGCAGCAACTTTATGCGGCGATCTCTTCGCCGTTCTCCTCTGGAGACATCCGTCTCAAGCTGACGTCGCTGTTCGGCTATGACCTCAAGGCCGGCGCCTTCATGCGCTCGCTGCTGCACATCGACCCGGCGGAGATCAGCTTCACGAAACAGGCGGACGGCCAGTATAAGGCGGTTGTCGACGTGGCGGCCTTCACCTTCGGCGATAGCGGGCAGGTGATTGATCAAGATAGCCGGCAATACACCATTACGGTGCCGGAAGCCGTCTATGCGCGGATTCAGCGCCAGGGAATTCTCTATAATCTTAACGTGCCGATCAAGAAGCCGGGGGCCTATCAAATGCGGGTCGCGGTGCGCGACGACGCGTCGGAAAAGATCGGCTCGGCCAACCAGTTCATCGAAGTCCCCGATATCGGCAAGAAGCGGCTGACGTTGTCGGGCATCGTCATCGAAGGCACCGACCCGGCGAAAGCCGATAAAGCGCTGGGCGCTCAGGTGATGAGCGCGGCGGAAGGCGGGGCGGAAGTCGGCGATTCACAGAGCGGGCCGTCACAGCGCCTCCTGCGCGCCGGCATGCAGCTTAGGTACGGCTTTGCGATTTACAACGCCAAGCTCGACCAGGCAACCAGGCGTCCGCAACTCGACGCGCAGGTCAGACTGATCCGTGACGGGCAGGAGTTCTTCACCGGCAAAGTCGCGCCGATCAAGGCCGACGCGCAGGTGGATTGGCGGCAGATCATCGCCGGCGGCGTGCTCGACCTCGGGAAGCGGATCGAGCCGGGCGAGTATGTCCTGCAAGTCCTGATCACCGACCGGCTGGCGAAGGAGAAGTACCGCAGCGCGACACAGTGGATCGATTTCGAGGTCGTCAAATAAAAGGGAAGCGACAAACGGGGCGACGACTGAACATGGATTTACGGAGCAGGCCGGAGCATGGAGAAGGGAAATGGAGCTAGTCGGGCTCGAACCGACGGCCTCTGCAATGCCATTGCAGCGCTCTCCCAACTGAGCTATAGCCCCATAATGAATGATGCTTTCAACGTAGATCAATACTAGCAAACGCACTTTTGCAGAGTCAACCGACCCGCCGGCATACACAAGCTGCCGCGGCGCACAAAGAAAGCGAAGGCTGGTAGCTTCAGCCGGCTTCCGTATGCATCCGCTCCCACTCCGATTTCCAGGAGGGGTCGAGATCCTTTATGCGCATCTCGAGCTCAAGCGTCAGGTCGCTCAACTTATCCATGAAACGCTCGACGTCCGGGTAATCATTGTCCTCCGCCGCGCGCTCGGCGGCGATCGTCAAGCCGTTGAGCATCTCGTATAGCGTTTTAAGGACTTCTAATTCACCTTTGCTGCTCATCTCGTATCCCCGGTCCTCCCGCGCGCGTCAGGTCGTTTGCGTCAACCCCCTCTCCTGCTGCACGTCTACGAAGATGACCTCGACGCCCGCTTTGCGGCACTCTTCTAAAACCTCTTCGGGAACGGCGTGCCGCACATCGGCCAGTATAAGCAGACGGCCTACCGCGCCGCCGCGTATTTCGTTTATCAGGTTCTTATGCTCAGGGTTGCCTGCCGCGCCGGCCAGCGGAGCGCGGTCGCCGCAGAAATGGCTTATCTCGAAGTGGTGCGATTCCGCATAGCGCTTTAGCGTGGCCCTCTGAAATGCCGCGTCGACATTCCCCGCGGCGGGTTCGATCAACGCTACGGACCTATTATTTGACTGCATAAGGAATTGCCCCCTCTCACCTTTTCGCATGCTCGATCTGAACGAGCCTTCCAGCGAATCACTCACAAGAGAAGGACTCACGGGGAGAGTATATCTCAAATCGCAAAACAAAAGCCAAGCGGCGGGTTCACGTTGAACCCGCCGCTTGGCCCGGTTTGACCCGATCGTTTCCGCTTCTGCTCAACTGCTCTGCGCAGTCGAGCGCTCGCGCTTGTAAGGCTGGCC